>CAMNHM010000007.1 GCA_946539475.1 uncultured Prevotellaceae bacterium
ACACCGCCTACTGCGCCACCCGCAAGTACATCTACACCCTCGACACCGGCCACTATGAGCCCACGGAGAACGTCTCCGACTTCGTCTCCACGCTCCTGATGTACGTCCCCGAGCTCATGCTCCACGTCTCCCGCCCCGTACGCTGGGACTCCGACCACGTCACCATCATGAACGACCAGACGCTCGACCTCTTCAAGGAGCTCGTGCGCGCCGACGCCCTCGACCGCGCCCATGTCGGCCTCGACTATTTCGATGCCTCCATCAACCGCATCGGTGCCTACATCATCGGCACCCGCGCCACTCAGAAGTGCATCCTCCAGGCCATGCTCGAGCCGAAGCAGAAGCTGCGCGAGTACGAGGACAACGGCCAGTACTTCGAGCGCCTGGCACTCATGGAAGAGGCCAAGTCGATGCCCTTCGGCGCCGTCTTCGACTACTTCAACCTGAAGAACAACGTCCCCGTAGGCGAGGAGTTCATCCAGTGCATCCAGCAGTACGAGAAGGACGTCACCTCAAAGAGAGTATAAAGGGTAAGGAGAGTTTTTGAGTTTTTGAGTTTTTGAGTTTCGGCAGTGTGTTGCATGCAACTTCACTCCTAACTCCAAACTCAAAAACTCAATCTCATTAGCAGCGGCATCTCCAGGTAGTCCAGGCGGTACGTCAGCGACCGTCCGTCGTCGCCATTATATGGAAACAAATGGGCACAAATTACGGAAAATTTTTCTTTCGTCGACAAAGAGTGCGAATGGCAGGAATCCAGCATAGAGAAAAAAAATTTATCTTAATTAGTGCCAATTAGTTTCTATTTTTTGAATGTCGATCGCAAGCGTAATTGCGTTGTTTGCCATTGTAAATAGTCTCCTTTCCGTCAAAATTGGTTGTTGCATTCGCATCTCGGGCTATGATGACTCATTTTCTATCTATACACACAAAACCCTGAAACAGAAATCCAAGAATTCTTTAGTGAGAATTAAAGATAAATGCAGTCTTTTTTGACTACATTTTATAAGTTATTTGTGCCAACTGCTATATTATTGCCAAAGAAAAACATATTTTCTTTTGGTTTTTCGCTCGCTTATTCGTACCTTTGCAGCATCAATCAACAAATCAAAAAAAAAAAACAAGTGTAAGTTATGGAAATTATTATCGGACTACTGATCATCGCAGTGGGCGCCTTCTGCCAGAGCAGCTGCTACGTGCCCATCAACAAGATTAAAGACTGGTCGTGGGAGTCGTACTGGATCATTCAGGGCGTCTTCGCATGGCTCATCCTGCCGTTCCTGGGGCTGCTGCTGGCCGTGCCGGAGGGGCACTCGTTCACCGAGCTGTTTGCCAATGCTCCGTCGTTTAACATCTGGATGACGATTCTCTTCGGTGTGCTGTGGGGCGTGGGCGGCCTGACGTTCGGACTGTCGATGCGCTACCTGGGGGTGGCACTGGGACAGTCGATCGCGCTGGGCACGTGCGCCGGTCTGGGAACGATCATGGGCCCCATCCTGCTGAACATCTTCTTCCCTGAGCTGAACGCGCTGGAGAGCCTGACGTTCGCCGTGATACTGGGCGTGCTGGTATGCCTGCTGGGTATCGCCATCATCGGCATCGCCGGCGGCATGAAGTCGGCTTCGCTGTCGGAGGAGGAGAAGAAGGAGGCTGTGAAGGACTTCAACTTCCCGAAGGGCCTGGCCATCGCGCTGCTGGCGGGCTTCATGAGCGGATGCTTCAACGTGGGCCTGGAGTTCGGCAAGGACATCCACTTCGCCGAGACGCAGGATATGTTCAAGACGCTGCCTGCCACGTTCCTCGTGACGCTGGGCGGCTTCGTGACGAACGCCGTGTACTGCTTCTACCAGAACCAGAAGAACGGTACGTGGGGCGACTATGCCAAGAAGGGCGTATGGGGCAACAACCTGCTGTTCTGCCTGCTGGCTGGCGCACTGTGGTATTCGCAGTTCTTCGGCCTGAGCCTGGGCAAGAGCTTCTTCGAGCCGGGCAGCAGCATGATGACGCTGGCCTTCTGCATCCTGATGGCGTTCAACGTGATCTTCTCGAACGTCTGGGGCATCATCCTCAAAGAGTGGAAGGGATGCTCGCGGAAGACGATCGTGGTGCTCGTCGTAGGTCTCGTGGTGCTGGTGTTCTCGACCTTCCTGCCGAAGATGATGGAGTAGGATGGTGGAAGGTTGAAGGTGGAAGGTGGAGGGTGGAAGGTGGAAAGTGGAAAGAGGAAGGTGAAAAAAAGCCCCTGGTGCTTCACAGCGCTGGGGGCTTCACTTCAATGCGTATATATATTGTCAGTAGTTGTTCTTTGGCTTAGCGGGGGAGGTTGAAGGCGCGGGTCATCTCGGCCATCTGCTCGTCGCTCATGCCCTCGGGCTCGAAGCCCATGCAGCGGGCGTCGATGTAGATCTTGGCACTCTTCGAGAGGACGTCGATCTGGTCGAAAGCATCCATCACGTCCTTGCCCTTGGCGAAGACGCCGTGCTTCTCCCACATCACCACGTCGTAGTCCTCGAGCTCCTTCAGCGTGGCCTCGGCGAGCTCGTTGGAGCCGGGCAGGGTGTAGGGGACGATGCCCAGTCCGAGCGGGCAGAAGGCCTTCGTCTCGGGAATCATCGACCAGAGGATGCGGGTGAGGACATCCTTGCCGAGGAACTCGCGCTTGTGGCTCATGGCGACGAGCTCGATGGGATGGGTGTGTACGGTGGCCTTATAGCCGGAGCCTGTCTCTATCTGACGGGCATGGACGATAAGGTGGCTGGGGAGCTCGCTGGTGGGCTGCACGGCGCTGTCGGCAATGATGACATAGGAGGCGCAGTCGTCGAGGATGCGGATGACGGAGCCGTTGTCCATGGGCCAGCGTGCGAGGTCGCGCATGCGCTTGCCGGTGCCCTTACAATAGAAATAGCAGCCTTTCAGTGCCGGCAGCGTGATGCCTATCTGCTTCACCTCGCTGATGGCGGGCAGCCGGCGCATGTCGTCGTCGGCATAGTCGGTGATGTTCACGGTGATATTACCGCCATTTCGCTCGGCCCACCCGTTCTGCCACAGGTAGCCTGCTACTTCGGCAATCTTCTCAATCTCAGCCTTCAGGGCCGGACGTCCTTCTAATATGCTCTTCATTACTGTACGGTTAGTTGATGATCAAAAATGCGGTGCAAAGGTATACCTATTTTTCGGTACTTACCATCATATTTTGATTTTTCAACATCGAAATATGCTTATTTGGTGAGGGAGGGAAAGGGGACTTCAGTTGAGGAGTTAACTCCTAAAGAATGGTGAGGGGGAGGTCAGCGCCGGATATTGGGCAGCTGGAGGCCGTAGCCTTTTTTCTTGTCGACGTAGTACATGGCGAGGGCCACGGCTACAGCTCCCAGGGCTGTGAACCCGAAGATGAGCATGGAGGTGGTGTAGGTGGGGTCGCTCTCGTTGGCGCGCCCTACGAACATGGGGATGACGGCACGTCCGAAGTTCTGGATGAAGAATATCATGCTATAGGCCGTGCCGAGACACTTCAGGGGGATGATCTTCGGCACGCAGGGCCACAGCGCGGCGGGTGCCAGCGAATAGCCGATGCTGAGGACGACCATCAGCAGAATGGCCGTCGCCGGTCCGTGGATGGGCATGGCGAAGGCGAAGTGTACGAAGGTGAGCATGGCAGCCCCTATGGCGACGAGGGTGACGCCGCGGCCGTGGCGGTCGTAGAGATAGCCGAAGAGGGGCGTCATCAGGATGGTGCCGAAGGGTGCTATCGACGAGAAGAATCCTGCCAGGTCGGGGTCGACGCTATACTTCATGACCATCAGCTTGGTGGAGAACTTCAGGAATGGCGACACGGCGGAATAGAAGAGCACGCAGAAGAGGGTGATGAGCCAGAAGCCGGGTGAGCGCAGCGTCACGGCGATGTCGCTCAGGCGGAACTCGTCGTCGCCGGAGCCCGTCGGCTGACGGCTGTCGCCGGCCGAGCTGTCGAGGCGTCGGTCCATGACACAGAAGACGAGGAAGGCCAGCAGGCCGATGATGAGGAACGACAGCGAGAGGAGCAGGGGTGCCGAGAGCGAGAAATGGCGGGCCACGGGTGCCGAGACGCTCAGGGCGGCGGCTGTCCCCAGGCGTGCCATCGCCAGCTGTATGCCCATGGCCAGTGCCAGCTCGTGGCCAGTGAACCACCGTACCATGGCCTTCGAGACGGTGATGCCCGTCATCTCGTAGCCTACGCCGAAGACGGCAAAGCCCAGCGAGGCGAGGGCTGCCGACGGCGGCAGCGAGAAGCTGGTGACGAGCAGCGAGAAGTGGATGGGCTCGGGGCTGAGGTCGGCGCTGACGGCATACAGCTTGATGAGTGTGCCCAGGGCCATCAGCGAGCATGCCAGCACGCCGGTGAAGCGGATGCCCATCTTGTCGAGGATGAGTCCTGAGAAGAAGAGCATGAGGAGGAACACGTTGATCAGTCCGCTGGCGCCGGAGAAGAAGCCATAGTCGGCTGCCGACCACCCCAGTCCGCCCTGCGACGGCGGTGCCTCGAGGATGGTCTCGAGGGGTGACATCACGTCGTTCACGAAATATCCCATCATCATGGCCGTGGCGACGATGAAGAGTACTGTCCAGCGGGCCACCGCTGAGTCGTTTAATCGTTGTCTGATAGTTTCTGACATTGTATTGCTTTTTTCGAGGTACGAGGAACTTGAGGTACGCGCGATGCGCATCCTTCAGCGGCGAGTGGCGGTCAGCCAAAACGGACGTCGGCGATGACCTGAGCACCAACGTGGGCGTTGAGCTTGCGGGTGAGCTCCTGGCGACGCATGCTGAGATCGGCCCTTAGGGCCGGGGCGCTCAGACGGACGTAGAGCGTCTGGTTGCGGATCGTCACGCTGGTGGTATAGCGGGCCACGAGCTCGCCAGCCACCACGGGCCACGACTCTACGAGCCGCTTCTGCAGCAGTGGCGTCTCCAGCCCCTGTGCCCTCAGATTGCGCAGCACGAGGGCGCTTACTAGTTGTTCTCGTCTCTTAAACACGATGTTATTTTCGATTTACGGATTTTCGATTTTCCATGTGACGACGCCGTCGGCGACATGGAAGAGGCGGTAGTCGAAGTCGGTGTGGGAGAGGATCTTGTCGAGGTGGTCGCGATTGGTGTCGGTGATGAATATCTGTCCGAACTGCTGGCGCGCCACCAGACGTACGATCTGCTCTACGCGCGTGGCGTCGAGCTTGTCGAAGATGTCGTCGAGCAGCAGCAGGGGCAACACCTCACTGCCTCGCTGCGACGCCAGCAGCTCGTACTGCGCCAGCTTCAGGGCAACGACGAAGGTCTTCAGCTGTCCCTGGCTGCCCTCGCGGCGCATGGGGTGGCCGTCGAGCATGATCTCCAGGTCGTCGCGGTGGATGCCGTGGAGGGAGTAGCCGACGGCACGGTCCTTCGCACGGTCGCGACGGATGACCTCCAGCAGCGGGCCGCGCTGGCAGTGCGACACATAGGCCAGCGACACCTCCTCACGGCCTCCGGAGACCGTCTGGTAGAACTGTCGGAAGAGGGGTTTCAGCGCCTCTACGAAGGTGTTGCGGCGCTGCGACACCTGCTCGCCCTGGCGCGCCATCTCCTCCTCGAGGAGGTCCATCAGCTGGGCGTCGGGCTCATGGTCCTCGTCGCGCAGCAGGGTGTTGCGCTGCTGCAGCGCCTTGTTATAGCGGTTGAGGGCGTCGATATAGAGATGATCCTGCTGGGCGATGGTCTGGTCCATCAGCCGTCGGCGCTCCTCGCTGCCGCCCTCTATTAATAAGGTGTCGGCCGGCGATACCATCACCACGGGGATGAGCCCGATGTGCTCTGAGAGCCGCTGATACTCCTTCTTGTCGCGCTTGAAATGCTTCTTCGTGCCGCGCTTCATGCCGCAGAAAATATTCATCGGACGCTCGTCGGCGCCTGCCGACAGCCGCCGGTAGTCGCCCTCGAGGACGAAGAACTCCTGTCCGTGGCGGATGGCCAGCGAATCCTGGGTGGTGCTGGCCGAGTGGCAGAAGGACAGGAAGTAGATGGCGTCGAGGACGTTCGTCTTCCCCGCGCCGTTGTCGCCGATGAAGCAGTTGATCTTCGGCGAGAAGTGCAGGGATGCCTCCCCGATATTCTTATAATTGATGATGGAAAGTTGCTCCAGAATCATCGGTAAAAGTCGATTTTTGATGCAAAATTACTGCTTTTCACCGTTAAAAACAAAAAAAGTCCGAAATAAATTTCAATATCTGCAAGATTTTCAGTAATTTTGCGCCCGCAAATAGCGTGCGAACCGAAAAAACAAAAGAACAAAGACATAAGAAATGGCAAAAAACAATGCAACACAGGGTGCCCCTGAGACACAGCCGGCACTCAACAAGCACGAGGATTTCATCCTCAAGTACAGGAACATGATCATCGGCGGCGTGGCCGCCGTGGTGCTGATCATCATTGGTGTTATCTGGTACAACGGCCACAAGTCGGGCAAGCTGGCAGAGGCACAGACGGCCATGCAGGTGCCCGAGCTCGCGCTGGAGCAGGCCCTCAGCGAGATTAACGCATCGGCACAGAGCTTCGGCGACCAGGACTTCGCCGTGGCCCTCAACGGCGACAGCACCGGCCACAAGGGCTTCCTGAAGATTGCCGAGGAGTACTCCTCGACGAAGGCCGGCAACGTTGCAAACCTCTATGCCGGTCTCTGCTATGCACACATGGACCAGTGGGAGAACGCCGTGAAGTATCTTGAGAAGTACGACGACAGCGAAGACTTCCTCGTCTCGCCCGCCGCCCTCGGTGCGCTGGGTAATGCCTATGCCCACGTGAACCAGGCTGAGAAGGCCGTCAGCACGCTGAAGAAAGCTGCCGAGAAGGCCGACAACATCCTCCTCTCGCCCATCTACTACATCCAGGCCGGCGAGATCCTCGAGAGCCTCGGCAAGAAGGCCGACGCCCTGGAGCTCTACAAGAAGGTGAAGCAGTACGACCGCCAGAAGAACATCCCCGGCGTGTCGAACCCCAGCTCGCCCTATGTGGACATGATTGACGAATACATCCAGCGCGTCAGCGAGTAAGCGGCCATGGCAACAAGGAATCTCTCCGAATACGACACGGCGCGGGTGCCCGATGCTTCGAACATGATCTTCGGCATCGTCGTGGCAGAATGGAACCCCGAGATCACGGGGGCACTGCTCGACGGCTGCGTGACGACACTGGAGAAACATGGTGCACTGCCCGAGAACATCCACGTGAAGAGGGTGCCCGGCAGCTTCGAACTGATCTACGGTGCACACCAGATGACCCTCAACGACGGCTACGATGCCGTCATCATCCTGGGCAGCGTCATCCGTGGCGAGACGCCCCACTTCGACTACATCTGCCAGGGCGTCACGGCAGGCATCGCCCGCCTGAACGCCACGAGCAGCATCCCCGTCGTCTTCGGACTGCTCACCACCAACGACCGTCAGCAAGCCCTCGACAGGGCCGGCGGCCGGCTAGGCAACAAAGGCGATGAGTGCGCCGTCGTTGCCATCAAAATGGCAAAGTTCTGACCCGCATAACGGCCAAGACCTGAACAAAAAACGGATCAGTCCTAAAACCCAGTTGCAGACAATCCGCATGAAGCTCCCCTCCCTTGTAGGGGAGGGGCAGGGGTGGGGTCAGTAACTTCTTCACTGACATTATATTACTGACCCCACCCCTTAATCCCCTCCCCTACAAGGGAGGGGAGCTGCAGCACCAACAGTCAACCAAGTTTTCGGACTGACCCCCAAAAAACGAAAGAGTGCCCGCTCGATGCAGGCACTCTTCTCTTTTTATTCTTACCATCTGCCGCCATGGCCTCCGCCACCGCCGGGGCCACCGCCGCCGCCAGGGCCGCCATTGCCTCCGGTATAGCCGGAGAGGAATACTGATGAGCCACCGCTGACCGTGGCATCGAGACTGCCGTAGCCATTCCATATCGACGTGCCGCCAGAGACGCTGACGCCGCTCTTCAGTGACGGTGTGCCGGCAGTGCTGACGACCATCGGCGTGCCCATGCTGCTGCCCGAGGGCACCTTGAAGGCCAGCAGCAGCGTCGACCCACTGTAGAGCCCGTACCACGTGTTCGTGCTGTACGACGATGCCTGATAGCACGTCTGCGAGAGGCTGCTCCCGTTTTCCAGGCCACCTATGGCAACGATATTGCCACCCGTGACGTAGAGCTTGTGTCCACCCTCCGTATTGGCATCGATGGCCACCTCGGGAGACCTGGTGCTGATGGCATACACGGTGCCGCCCTTGATGTAGAAGTCGCCGTTGGCATCCATGCCGTCGTTGCCCGTCGAACAGCCCATGACATAGCCGTCGGTGACGGTGAAGTCGCTGGCCGAGTTGATGGCGTCGTCACTGGAATAGGCATAGACGGTGCCGCCGGAGATGTCGATGGTGCTCTTCGACTCGATGGCCTCGTGCGTCGAGGAGGAAGCGGTGAGGGTGCCGCCGGTGACGACGATGCCGCCCGAATACTTATAGGTGACATTGCGCCCCGAGCCACTGGTGGTCACGGCACCGGCCTTGACGGCCTTCGCCGAGGCAGTATAGCTGCCGCTGTAGCGGTACTGCGAGCCAGTGGAGGTAGCCGTCGTCGTGCCGCCGCTGATGGTCAGCAGGCCGTCGGCCTTGATGCACTTGCCGCCGGAGCCGGTGCTCTTCAGGGTGAGGGTGCCGCCGGAGATGGTCATGTTGCCATCCGACTTCAAGGCTGCACAGCCCTTAGCGTCCCGCTCGTCGCTGTCGTAGGTGCCGTTGCCAGTGGTGGTCACGGCGATGATGCCGTCGTTGACAAAGAGGTCGCCAGCAGCCTTGACGCCCTTCGAGGCTGCTGCGGTGACGGTGACCGTCAGCGTACCGCCTTCGAGGTAGACGTTGCCGGAGTCCTCGTCTTCGTGGTCGGCCGTCGCGCCGGTAGAGGCCGTGCCGTCGATATCGGCCTGCAGGCCGTCGTCGCCGACGCCGCTGACGGTCAGCTCGCCACTCTCCATGAGGAAATACTCGCTGACGTTCACACCGTCGCCGACTGCCTCGCGGACATTGACCGTGCAGTTTTTCAGCGTCATATACTCGCCGGTCTTGATGGCGTGCTTCACCTTGCCATAGACATTCAGCGTGCCCTTACCATTGAACTCGGCATGGCCCTTGATCCACAGACAGCCTTTCTGTGAGCCGCTGTGGCAGTCGGTGAGCGTGCTCACGGTGCCTTTCTTCACGCTGACGTCGATGCGCTTGCCGTTGTCGACGTAGATGGCAGCGCCACTGTAGACGGGCGTCGCGTTGGTCAGCGTCAGGCCGTCGAGCTCAAGTGTGGCCTTGTAGGAGCCGGACATATAGAACTCGCCGTCGGCCGACTGGCCGCTGAGCACGTAGGTCACCTCGTCGGCGACGTCGCCCTGGACGATGCCCACATGGGCGCCGCTGACCGTCGGCTCGACGTACCGGGCAATGTCGCCGGCAACGACGACCGTCGCCTCCGAGCCAGCGTAGGCCACCTGCACGCTGTTGGCCGTGACGGCCGTATCATCGATATAGATCTTCGTGATGTCGCTCAGGTTGAACACCTTACCCATGACGGTGAGCGTCTTCCCCTCGCTATAGGTCATCTCGCCCGTCTCAGCGGCAGGAAACTGGTAGGTCACCTGTCCGGCCACCACGTTCATCGTCTGCGCCTGTGCTGCTGTTGCAATCACGAAAGACGCCAAGCTTGCTATTATCTGTTTCATCTTACTGTTGTTTTAAAGGTTCTACTTGCGGTTTTCATCACATAGACTCCGGGGCGTAGGGACTTCCTGGCCTCGGCCACCGAGCCGAACTTGCCCATCGACAGCCCGCGGACGCTGAAGGCCTCGACAGCCTCCTGGCCGCTGCCCGTCTCGGCAGAGTCGATCCCCGCCACCACATCGGCAGTATTCGTCTGCGAGAAGCGCATCAGGCTCAGGTCGGCGACGACGAATGCCTTGTCGCCACTGCCTACCACCAGCCGTCCGTCGGCAAATGTTATCACCAGTCCGTCGACGGACAATGTCTGAGTCGTGCCGTCGATGTTCTTCAATGTCAGATAGGGGAAGTCGTAGGCTTTCGCAGCTATAGCCCCCAGGAGCAGCAGGCTCCCTAGCAATAATCTTTTCATAAGCTTCCTTTCTTTTTTTTGACGTTAATATGTGCAACCGTACTTGTTTCGACTGCAAAGTTAGCATAAAGCGACGAGCCCTGCAAGTTATTTCAGCAAACAACCATAATCTTTCGGCGAATCGGACGGGAATAGCAGAAAACGGGCAATATCCTTGGCGGAATGGAAAATATTTCGTAGCTTTGCAGGCTGAACAACTAAAACCATCTATGAAGTACCACCATATCCTCCCGCTGCTGCTCATGACCACGATGGCCGCGACGGCACAACGCATCCACAGGGAATACACCCCGTCGCCAGTAGAGGGCGCCGCCTGGAACGCGCCCGGCAACCTCAACCCCATCATCCCGGGATACTTCGCCGACCCCACCATCCGCAAGTTCGGCGACACCTACTACGTCTATGCCACCACCGACGGCACGGGCAACGGCTACGGGCCGGCCCAGGTGTGGATGAGCTACGACCTGCGCCACTGGCGTAACGTGGTGATGAACTGGCCCACCACCGAGGTGGTGTGGGCGCCCGACGTCGTGCAGCAGGCAGACGGGAAGTTCCGCTACTACTATTGTGAGCCCTGCGTCGTCAGCATCGGCGAGAGCACGTCGCCCACCGGCCCCTGGACCAACATCCTGGGCAGGGAGACGGCGGCGATGGTGCCCGACCGCTACATCCACAACGTCATCACCCTCGACCCGCAGCTCTTCCGCGACGACGATGGCAGCGAGTACCTGTACTTCACCACCTGGGGCATCTACGACGGCTTCGGGTGTGGCGTGGCGAAGGTCAATCCGCACTTCACAGCCGGCAGCCAGCAATTCGCCGATGCCCGCCGATGGAATGAGAATGCCCCCTTCCCCATCGCTGCCGACTCCTTCTTCACGGAGAAACGCCTCATCCCCAACACCGAGCTGAAGGACATCTTCGAGGCGCCCTTCGTCTTCAAGCGCAACGGCATCTACTACTTCACCTACTCGTCGGGATCCTGCCATACCGATACCTACCGCGTGCAGTATGCCACGTCGACCGTCGGGCCGATGGGGCCTTTCGAATACAAGGGTGAGCTGCTGACCACCAACGAAGACCAGACCGTGCACGGCCCGGGCCACCACTCCGTGCTGGAAGCCGACGGGCGCTATTTCATCGTCTACCACCGCCATAACATCGCCAAGTCGGTACACGGTTTCAACCGCCAGGTGTGTATCGACGAGATGAAGTTCGATGCCGACGGCAACATCCTGCCTATCGTGCCCACGCACGATGCCCGTGGCACGGAGATACTCATCCCCCACTCCACGGCCACCGACCTTGCCTTCGGTGCGAAGGTGACGGCCTCGAGCTACTACGACGAGACGTTCCGGCCGGAGTATGCCGTCGACGACAACAACGCCACGCTCTGGAAAGCCCGCCACACGAACTGGGACGGCGAGGGGCACCACGACGAGTGGCTGCTGCTGGATCTGGGGAAGGTCGAGAGATTCAGCGAAGTATGGACGCAGTTCGAATATCCCACCTTCTTCTATCAATACAAGATCGAGACATCGGCCGACGGCAACAGCTGGACACTCTTTGCCGACCGCACGGCCAACACCATGCAGGGGTCGCCGATGATCGACAAGTCACCCTCGGCAAAGAAGACGGTGAAGGCACGCTTCCTGCGCATCACCATCACCGACACGCAGAAGAACGGCCACATGCCTGCCATCTGGAACGTGGAAGTGTGGCGGAAAGCCCCCGCGCTGCCTGACGCAGAGCCTGCCGAGGGCTATCCCGGCATGCACAAGAAGGACGTGGACGCGGCTGACAGGGATGGTCGGTACACCATCGAGCTCGACGCCGAACGGCTGGCAATGACGAGCATCCCTCCCTTCAGCCTGGCCGACGATCCTTTCAAGCCGAACAAGCCCATCGTACTCCGTGTGAAGGATGGCAAATGGGCATTCTTCTTCAACGGCACGCAGCAGCTCACCAGCCGGCAGCCGCTCAGCGAGGTCTACAGCTACAACGCCCCCTACACCATCGAAGCATGGCTGCTGTCGACGAAGGTGGGTGCCGTCTCGACGGTCGTCTCGCTGTCGGCATCGCGTGCCGACCTGGCCACCACCGAGCTGCGCATGGGCAGCGACCCGCAGGCAGGACTCGTCAACCACAACGGCTCGTTCGAGAGCTATGGCGCACCGCGCGAGATCAAGGAGGGGCAGGGCAAGTGGCAGCACTGGGTGGTGACCTACGACGGATGGATGGAGCGCGTCTACCTCAACGGAAAGCTCCTCCGCGAGCAGAACAACTTCCTGATGCTCCGTCCGGAGGGGCGCATCACCATCGGCGCCGACGGCTCAGGCACGAACAACTTCATGGGCTACATCAGCCTGCTCAGGATCATGCCCCGCTCGATGTCGGCCGAAGAGGTCGGCGAGGCCTTCGCACGCACCAACCATTTCGACACGCCATCGCTGGGCGACGACGACTTCGAGGAGATCGACCCCGACAGCAAGTTCACGCTCTCGCCCTCGATGAAGCCTGTCGCCGAGAAGCGCGAGCCTTTCACCCTATCGGCTACCGGTGGCGACTTCAACGATGCTCCGCTCAAGAATGGCGGCTATATATATAAAGAGGTGGAAGGCGACTTCGTGGTGATGTGCCGCGTCGACGACATGGAAGGGCTGCGCGAGCGCCGCGTCGTCAGCTACAACGAGGGCGGGATACTCGTCAGCGACGGCGACCACACGTTCTACCAGCTGGGGGCATTCCCACTCTACAACTGCGGCAACATGCTGACGGTGCTCAGCCGTCGCGGACGACCGCAATATCCCAACTACAAAGCCTATGACTTCGACCCGCTGATGCAGTTCGAGCGTCGCGGCAACCTGCTCTACGGGCGCACCAGCCGCGATGGCAAGACATGGGAGAACATGCCTGGCTCGCCTGTTGAGGTGAAGAGTCAGAAACTGGGTGTCGGCGTCTATCAGACCACCTACACCGACCACCCTTCATGGGTGAAGCTGAGCGACTTCGTCGTCTATCAGTAAGTCTCCAGAAAGCGGATACTACCCTCCACGCTGACCTCATGCGTGGTTGCTGGCAGGAGAATCGTCTCGCCGGCACGGAAGGGCGTCGACTCACCGTCTACGGTGACCGTGCCCTCGCCCTTCACGCCGATAAGGATGACGAAAGAGTCGAGGTCACTATAGTCGAGGAGCATCGGCTCGGTGAGATCGTAGACAGCAGTAGTGAAGAAAGGACAGCTGACGACCTGCTGCGGAACATTCTGCTCAGGTGTGTAGTGAGTACGGTAGTCAGGGAGCACGGCGTAGTCGATGGCCTCGGCTGCCTCATGCGTATGTAGCTGACGGAGGTTCCCGTCCTTGTCGCGACGGTTGTAGTCGTAGATGCGGTAGGTGACGTCGCTCGTCTGCTGAATCTCAGCCACAAAGCATCCTGCTCCGATGGCGTGGATGCGCCCGGCAGGAATGAAGAACACGTCGCCCTCATGGACATCATACTGAGCCAGGGCATCGGTAATCGTATGGTCAGCCACCATCTGCTTGTATTCGTCGGGAGTGAGATGTTGTTTCAATCCGCAATAGAGACGAGGGACATCGCCACTTACTCCGTCCAGGCAATACCACATCTCCGTCTTTCCGCGCTCCCTGCCCTGTCGGCGGGCCACCTCATCGTTGGGATGCACCTGTATGGAGAGGTCGCGACGTGCATCGATGAATTTCACCAGCAGCGGGAACTCATCGCCGTAACGCTCGTAGTTCTCACGGCCCACGAGCCGCTGGCGCTCCTCATGGACGAGCTCGTTGAGCGTCATGCCGGCCATCGGTCCCTCGGCCACGACTGTCTCACTGCCAGGAACTCCGGATATCTCCCAACTCTCGCCCACATTCGGCAGGTGATCATCGAGATGCTTGAAAGGGATGATCCTGTCGCCACCCCATAACGTCTGCTTCAAAAGCGGTTTGAACTTATACATCATCGCATTTATTACGAAAACGGCGTCAAAGGTACGAAAAGTTGAGAGAAAGGCCAAATTTATTTGGAACTTTCCCATCTTTTTCGTAACTTTGCGCGCAAAACCAATTAACTTACCAAGTTTACAACCAATGAAAAGAGCATTCTTATTCGCAACCTTCCTTGTTGCAGCAGTAGCTGCTTTCGGCCAAGGAACGATGCACGTCGTTGCCGGCCAGACAGATGTGAAAGTGGAATTCTATTCACCATCCATCGTAAGAGTCGTCAAGTCGCCAGTAGGCCACGACTACACCAAGCGCAGCCTCGTGGTGACGATGACGCCACAAGCCAGCGGCATCAGCCAGCAAGGCAACACCCTTAGAAGCAGCCAGCTGACAGTGAAGGTCGACCCCCGGACGGGCGTCCTCACCTTCACGGCGAAAGGCAAGACGCTGCTTCGCGAGACGACGGCCTCCTTCGACCCCCGCACGACGGGTCCTGAAGCCGGCACCTATCGCGTGGCACAGACCTTTGCCCTCGACAAGGACGAAGCCATCTACGGCCTGGGCACCTTCCAGAATGGACTCATGAACCGCCGCGGCGACCACAAGCGCATGGAGCAGTCGAACCTGGAGGACTTTCAGAACGTCCTGCAGTCGATCAAGGGATGGGGACTCTTCTGGGACAACTACTCCATCACGCAGTTCGACGATGATGCCGTGAAAGGCATGTCGCTGGCTTCCGAGGTGGGCGACTGTATAGACTATTACTTCCTCTACGGCGGATCGGCCGACGGTGTGATAGCCCAGATGCGCCAGTTGTCGGGCGACGTGCCGATGTTCCCACTCTGGACCTACGGCTACTGGCAGTGCAAGGAGCGCTACAAGAGTGCCCGCGAGCTGCTCTCGGTGGTCGACCAATACCGCGAGCTTCACGTGCCCCTCGACGGCATCATCCAAGACTGGCAGTACTGGGGCTCCAACTACCTATGGAACGCTATGGACTTCCTGACCGACGAGTATGCCAACGGACAGCAGATGATCGACCAGGTGCACCAGAAAAACGCCCACTTCATGATCTCTATCTGGGCCAGCTTCGGGCCACAGACGAAAGCGTTCCGCGAGCTTAGCGAGAAGGGGCTGCTCTTCGACTTCGAGACATGGCCGCAGAGCGGACTCACCTTCTGGCCTCCACGCCGCGACTATCCGTCGGGCGTGCGTGTCTACGATGCTTTCTCGCCAGAGGCTCGCGCCATCTACTGGAAGAATCTGAAGAACCTCTTCGACAAGGGTGTCGACGGCTGGTGGATGGACTCCACCGATCCCGATTTCTTCGACCCACAGGAGTCGAACTACGACCACCGCGCCGGACAAGAGGGAGGCACATGGCGCTCGCTGCGCAACGCCTTCCCGCTGGAGACCGTACGCGGCGTCTATCAGGCACAGCGCAAGGCGTCGGAGCAGAAGCGGGTGTTCATCATGACGCGCTCGGCATTCGCCGGACAGCAGCACTACGGCTCGAACATGTGGAGCGGCGACGTCGCCTCGTCGTGGGACATGCTGCGCAAGCAGGTGCCCGCCGGCCTGAGCTACACCCTGACGGGCAATCCCAACTTCAACACCGACATTGGCGGATTCTTCTGCGGATCGTACAACACCCGCGGATCGAACTCCGCACCCCGCAATCCGCAGTATCAGGAACTCTACGTGCGCTGGATGCAGTATGCCCTTTTCTGCCCCATCTTCCGCAGTCACGGTGCCGACGCCCCGCGCGAGATATGGCAGTTCGGAAAGAAGGGCGAGCCGGTCTACGACGCCATCGAGAAGGCCATCCGCCTGCGTTATCGCCTTATACCTTATTTATATAGCACTGCATGGCAGGTGACCAGCGCCAACGGCAGCTACATGCGCCCGCTCTTCAGCGACTTCGTCGGCGACCGGCGCACGTGGGACATGACCGACGAGTTCCTCTTCGGGCGCAGCATCCTTGCCGCACCCATCGTCGAGCCGCAGTACACCGAGGAGAAAATCATTCGCGAGGATGCCATGACCGGTTGGGACCGCAAGCAGGCCCAGGCCGACGGCACGCAGCGCGCCATCGACTTCACGGCCACGAAGACGGCCACGAAATACCTGCCGAAAGGTGCCGAATGGTATGACTTCTGGACCGGACAGCGCCTGCGCGGCGGACAGACGGTGACACTCACCACACAACTCGACCGCGTGCCGATGTTCGTGCGCGCCGGCAGCATCCTGCCACTGGCACCTGAGATGGAGTACGTCGGACAGCAGCCGTGGGACAACCTCGAGCTGCGCGTCTATCCCGGCGCCAACGCCTCGTTCACGCTCTATGAGGACGAGGGCGACAACTACAACTACGAGCGGGGCGTCTACACCACCATCGACATCCAGTGGAACGACCGCAGCCGTACGCTGACCATCGGTGAGCGGAAGGGCACGTATCCCGGCATGCTCACCAAACGGCAGTTCAACGTCACGCTGCCTGACGGCCGCCAGCAGACCGTCGACTACAACGGCACGGCTACCACCGTCAAACTATAGCGTAAGAACTATATGAGACGCTTCCTGTTGCTCCTGCTCACCACTCCGCTGCTAGTGACAGCACAGACCTTCGAGACTGCCCGCGAGGCCGTTGCCAACATGCGCGTAGGATGGAACCTGGGCAACACCTTCGACAGCAATTCGGGCGACACCCTGCACATGTGGATCGAAGCCGACAAGAGCCGCACCGTCACCAGCTACGAGACAGCATGGGGGCAGAAGGTCACACAGGCAAAGCTCTTCAAGATGTTCAAGGAGGCGGGCTTCAACGCCATCCGCATCCCCGTCACCTGGTATCCGCACATGGAGGCCACCTTTGCCAGCGTCAGAGGCTACGACGACCACGGCACGTGGAGCTATACCCCCTGGCTGCCATCGAAGGACGACATTGGCAAGAAAATACAGACGGCATGGATGAAACGCATACATCAGGTCGTCGACTACGTCATCCAACAGGGGATGTACTGCATCCTTAACATCCATCACGACACCGGAGCTGCCAATACCGCTTGGCTCGTGGCCGACGAGGATGTCTACACACAGCAACGAGAGCGCTTCGAGGCCATCTGGACACAGATAGCCGAAGAGTTTCGCGACTACGACCACCACCTGCTCTTCGAGGGCTACAACGAGATGCTCGACAAGTATCGCTCATGGTGCTTCGCAACGTTCGGCTCGCCAAGCCATTACGAAGCAGCAACGGCACGCTCTGCCTATAACGCCATCAACAGCTATGCACAGAGCTTCGTCAATGCCGTGCGTGCCACGGGGGGTAACAACGCCCAGCGCAACCTCCTCGTCTGCACCTATGGTGCCTGCGACGGCAATGGCAACTGGAACGCCCACCTGCAGGACCCGCTGAAAGAGATGAAGCTGCCCGACGACCCTGCCGGCAACGGACATATCATCTTCGAAGTTCACTCCTATCCCGACATCGCCAACCTCTCGCAGGCCAAGAGCACCGTCAGCGCCACGTTGAACCAGCTGAGACAGCATCTCGAGAAGAAAGGGGCACCCGTCGTTTTCGGAGAGTGGGGCATCAGCGGCGGCGGAGACAACCGCAAGAACCACGTCGACTTCGTGGAATACTTTGCACGCCGCTGTAAAGAAAGAGGCGTGGGGCTGTTCTATTGGATGGGGCTCTCCGACGGCAACTCACGCACCAAGCCAGAATTCAACGAGCAGGATCTTGTCGACGCCATGATGAAAGGATACTACGGCGAGGGTGGCTATCAGGCTGCCATCCACCAGCCCACCGTTTCCTCTGCCGCCGACAGCCGTCCAACCGACGTCTACTCCCTCGACGGCCGCCGCATACGTACAGCCGTCGCTCCGAGCACCGCCACGCAAGGACTCCCCCCAGGCATCTATATCGTCGGAGGGAAAAAAGTCATAAAGACACCATAGCCATCTGAATATCAACATTCATCAATCTACCCCCAAACAGTTCATCATGACAATGAAACATCTATCATTCATCATCGCATGCCTGGCAATCGTTGTGCTAGGCAGCTGCACCGTGTCGGAAGACAAGCTCTCGGAGAAAGTGACACAGGGCATCATAGACTACGAGCAGAAGCAGGGCAACGAGCTGGTGGTCAGCAACCTGACGCTCGTAAAAGACGACAGCAAAGGCTATACCGGCGTACTCCGAGGCAAGCTCAACGGCGAGGAGGCCGTCTACGACGTCACCATCACCGACAGTGGCAGCGACTTCGACATCGACTGGGAGCTGCGCGACACGCCCGACAGCGGGAAGACGACCTCAGCCAGCTTCTTCGACGACTTCACCTTCGAGAACTTCCTCTACCTCCTGCGAAGCGACGACGAGAGCAGCGCCAGCAAATGCGGGCTGAACTACATCTACAACGAAGACTACGAGGGTGAAGACGGCGATGCCGGCATGAGCATCATCGTCTACGGATGGGGCATCGAGCGCGGCGAGAAAGCCGACTTCGGCTACGAGCTGAAGCCCACCTCCTCGCATGCCATCTACTATGCTTCGATGTCGGACACGTCTACTCACTCAGAGCTGTACTTCAAGAACAAAGCCGATGCCGAGCGATTCTACGCGATGGCTCAGGATTACGGACTCGTCTACATGGACGGCGACGGCTACGTCAACAAAGAGAAGCTGCCCGACGGGAAATCGGTCGAGGTTGAGAGCTTTGCCGGCTATGACATCCTCTGCGACATCTCCAAGCCCGAATCCCGCGACGGCTACTATGTCATCACGTTCAACTTCTTCGCCTAATGGGCTTGCTGAGGTGGTGAAGGGTGAAGGGTGTTTTCTCGATTCTACAAAAATAAATGCTTAAATCAACTGAGATCATCTCAACTGATTTAAGCATTTTTTTATGTAATTCTATAGAAACACCCTTCACCCTACACCCTCATTCCAAAATAATTGCCGACCAAAGGAGCCGAGATTGCTGACCAAAGGAGCCGACTTTGCTGACCAAAGGAGCCGAGATTGCCTGGCCAAGGAAGCCTACCTTGCCGAGCAAGGAAGCCTACCTTGCCGAGCAAGGACGGCTACTTTGCATGGTAACGAAGCCTCTCAAAAAGTTTTTTTTGAGATTTTTTGCACGCGTTTCATTTTTTCTTTGTACCTTTGTCGCCTAAAAGCACTAACCGTCAAAATTGAAATACTAACAAAATACTAAAACCGTATGATGAAACATCTTGCTGAGATAGCCAGGAAGACTGCCGGAGGCACTTTACTGGCTATGGTTTGCGGAGGATTCACGGCTTGCACTGACGACTACAAACTCGACGACCCGAACAACTATCCGTCGTGGCTGGGAGGCAGTATCTACGAGGCCATGAAGAATCCTCAGAACCTTACCAACGCGCAGGGGAACGTGCTCAAGGGAACGTTCACGAACTACCTGCGGCTCATCGATGACTTAGGCTACGCCGAGACACTGGCGAAGACCGGCTCGAAGACCGTCTTCCCGGCTAACGACGAAGCCTTTGAACGTTTCTACCAGAACAATTCCTGGGGGGTGCACCGCTATGAAGACCTCACAGATGCCATGAAGCGGCAACTGCTCTATGCCTCGATGCTCGACAACGCCGTCCTCGTGGAAATGCTCTCGAACATCTCCGAAAGTGCCACCTCCGTGATACAGGGACAGGCACTGAAGCACACCACAGGTGCCAACGTCATCGACACGATCACGCACCTGCGCAACAAGGCCGACATGCCCGTCAACAACCCCTACTGGGAGAAGTACTACGACCGTGGCATCTACATGGTGATGGATGCCACCCGCCCGATGATGGTGCACTTCACCGAGGAGCAAATGACCTCGAACAACATCACCACACGCGGTGACGACAGCGACTTCGCCGTGGTCACAGGAACACCCTACGACGACGCAGAGAGGTCGGCCTACATCTTCCGCAACAAGATCATCTGCTCCGACGTCACATGTAAGAACGGATACATCCACCAGATGCAGGATGTGCTCGTGCCGCCGGGCAACCTCGCCGAGGTCATTCGCAACAACGGCGAGAGCAACCTCTTCAGCCGAATGCTCGACCGCTTCAGCGCTCCCTTCTACGATGCCGCCACGACAAAGAACTACAACGACTACGCCGTGGCCAACGGGCTGCCCGAGATCGACTCCATCTACCAGAAGCGATACCTCAGCGACCGCTCGCAGGGCGGCACGCTGACACGCGACCCCAACAACAACCAGGTTGCCTACGTGCTGCCCTTCGACCCGGGATGGAACAACTACAACACCGGTGCCCAGGGCGAGGATGCCAGCAAGGACATTGCTGCCATGTTCGTACCCACCGACCAGGCCCTGCAGGAGTTCTTCCTGCCTGGCGGAGGAGGCGAGTTCCTCATCAACGCCTTCGGACAGAAGCCCAACACCCCGGAGAACCTGGCTGAGAACATCGACTCCATCCCCCTGCAGAACGTGCAGCAGCTCATCGGCAACCTGATGAAGAGCTCGTTCGTGGCCACCGTCCCATCGAAGTTCGGACGCGTCATGGACGAGGCCAACGACCCCATGGGCCTCTCGCTCGATGTGCTCAACCGCAACAGCGACGGCTCCTACGACGTGAAGATAGCCAACAACGGCGTGGCCTACATGCTGAACACCGTCTTCGCTCCCCCATCGCTCATCGCCGTATCGGCACCTGTCACCCTCAGCAGCAACATGCGTATCATGAACGAGGCAGTGAACGACGGCAAGAGCCGCACCACACTGGCGCTGAACCTCAACTACTATGCCTACCTGCTCGCCATGAGCGCCAACTACGCATTCTTCATCCCCACCGACGATGCCTTCGAGCGCTTCTACATCGACCCCGCTTCGCTGAACACCGACCAGCCACGCGCCCTGAAGTTCTACTATCAGAGCCGCAGCCCATACGTCTACTGCTCGGCATGGAAATACGACCCCACGACGGGCACCATCGGCACCACGCCGGCCGACTCCATCGGAAGGGTGTCGACCGACCAGTTCCGCACCCAGTTCGTCGATATCCTGAACTACAACACCGTCGTGCTGGCTGACGGCGAGAAGCTGGGAGCCAACAAATACTACAAGACCAAGCATGGCGGTGCCATCATGTTCGAGGGCAACACCGTGAAGAGCGGCGCACAGATCAACGGCACGGCTCCCGTATCGCAGGTGACACAGGTGTACAACCAGGCCAACGGTATAGCCTACGCCATCGACCACGTCATCCAGCCGCCCCACCGCTCAGTGCTCAACGTGCTGGAGAGCGACCCGCGCTTCTCGGAGTTCATGGAGCTCTGCACGAGCTTCGACATGGACAGCGTGATGGAGTTTGCCAGCGACAAGCTCGTCGAGGTCAACACCGTCACGAAGAAAAAGCGCATGGAAGCCTACCACACCTTCGCTGCCAAGGGAGGCCTGACCGACAACGTCAACTATTTCAACTCCTACAACTACACCGTCTACGCTCCTGACAACGAGGCCATGCGCAAAGCCTACGAGAAGGGACTGCCCACCTGGAGCGACATCAAGAAGATCTACGACCAGTACAACGAACGGCTGGAGCAGGAGAAGGAAGGCGGCCGCATCAGCGAAGAGGTGCAGGCAGCCCGCGACAAGGCCCTGGCCATGGTCGAGGAGATCAATGCCTTCATCCGCTATCACTTCCAGGACAACTCCGTCTACGTCGACAACATCATCGAGGAAGGTGTCTATCCCACGGCATGCTCCGACACCCTGGGTATCCGCGAGAAGCTGACCATCACGGGCAGCAACAACCGCATGACCGTGCAGGACAAGAGCGGACAGCAAATCGTCATCGAGAGCACCAACACCGCGAAGCTCACCAACCAGATGGCCCGCGACTACGTGCTGACCGGCAATGTCCGCAACCGCAGCATCAGCACCTCATCCTTCGCCGTGGTTCACCAGATCAGCACCCCGCTCAACTCTCACAACGGCACCGACCGCTACGATGCTGCCTGGGAGGGTGCCGGAGCCAGGGAACGGCTGAAGGCTTACCGAAAACAGTTCGACACCTATTTATATAAGAGGTACGAGACAGACTAAGAGTTAAAACGTAAAAAGAGAAATTAAGTTATGAGACTGAAGAATATCCTTATACTATCACTGCTCCTGCTGGTCTGCCCAACGTACGTATTGGCACAGGAAGCCCGCATATCAGGTACTGTCAGCGATGCTATGGGACCCATCATGATGTGTAACGTCGTGGAGGTCGACGCCAACAACCGTAACATCTCCTTCGCACAGACCGACTTGAACGGTAACTTCTCCATGGCAGTGAAGAACACGAAGAACAAGCTGAAGATTTCCTACGTGGGCTACAAGACCGTCACGCTGCCCATCGGCACACGCACGCGCTTCGACATCACCCTCCAGGACGCCACGCAGATCAAGGAGCTCGTCATCACCACCAAGAAGAAATTCAACGCCGGCGGCCTCGCCATCCCCGAGCGAGAGGTGTCAGTGGCAGCACAGACGTTCAACATGAGCGAGGTCGAAGGCCTGGCATTCACCTCGGCCGACGAGGCCCTGCAGGGACAGATTGCCGGTCTGGACATCGTGGCCAACTCGGGTAACCTCGGTGCAGGCACGAGCATGCGCCTGCGCGGTGTGACGAGCATCAACGGCTCGGCCGAGCCACTGATCGTCGTCGACGGCAACATCTTCGACAATCCCGATGCCAACTTCGACTTCCAAAACGCCAATGAGGAGACCTATGCCTCACTGCTGTCGGTGAACCCCTCCGACATCGAGGACATACAGGTGCTCAAGGACGCTGCCGCCACGGCCATCTGGGGCTCGCGCGGCGCCAACGGTGTCATCCAGATCCGCACCAAGCGCGGTGCCCGCGGCGCCACGAAGGTCGACTACTCGCTGCGCCTGCAAAGCAGCTGGCAGCCGAAGGGCTACAACCTGCTCAACGGAGACGACTACACCATGATGCTCAAGGAGATGTACTACAATCCCGCACAGAGCGCATCGGCCACGACGAACATCAACGAGATCAACTACAACCGCTCGTGGGCAGAGTTTGAGAACTGGAACAACAACACCGACTGGGTCGACGAGGTCCAGCAGACGGCACTCAGCCAGTACCACTACCTCACCATCACCGGTGGCGGCGAGAAGGCTAACTTCCGCGTCTCGGCCGGCTACGACCACCAGAACGGCACCATCATCAAGCAGACGCTCGACCGCTTCACCACGAAGCTAGCGCTCGACTACTTCGTCAGCGACCGCATCACCTTCCGCACAACATTCCCCCTGACCTACACCGCCAACCACCGCAACTACGACGACAACATCCTGGGACGCGCCCAGAAGCTGGCGCCCAACATGTCGGTCTACCGCCAGGACGCACGGGGGAACAACACCAACGAATACTACATCATGCTGCCCGAGGGTGCCAACAACGACGCAGGCTCGTCGGTAGCCGGCACATCATCGCCGCAGCTCAACGACATCCGCAACCTGGGCAATCCGGTGGCCATCGCCGACCTCGCATGGCGCGATGAGAACACCTACCGCATCTCGCCCGAGTTCCGACTCGACTACTACCTGATGAGCAAGGACAACAACGCCACGATGCTCAACTACTCCGGACTCGTCTACATGGACATCTTCTCAAAGAGCGAGCCCAAGTACTGGCCCGGATCACTCTCCACCCGAGGATGGAGCGACTCCGACTACAACCGCTCGCAGGTGTACGACTACAACTCGCTGGCCTTCACCACTCGCCACACCCTCACCTTCACACCGCATTTCAACAACGAGGACTGGACGTCGACCATGCTCCTGCGGTGGGAGATGACCTCCGGCAACGACAACAGCCAGACCGTGGTCAACCGCAACGCGCCCAACGGCACCACCTCGCCCACCGTCGACACCGCCATCGAGAGCATGTCGACCAGCAACGGACAGTGGCGCTCGATGTCGGCCATCTACTCCGGACACCTCTCCTACAAGGGCGGTCTCTACAGCATCGACTTCTCGCTGCGTGCCGACGGCACCACCAAGTTCGGCAACGACAAGAAGTGGGGCTACTTCCCCGGCGTCTCCGCACGATGGAACATCAGCGACGAGAAGTTCATGCAGTGGTCGAAGAAGTGGCTCTCCATGCTCAGCTTCCGTCCCTCATGGGGTATCGTAGGCCGTCAGCCCGACGGGCAGTACCTGCAGTATGCCAAGTACAGCACCAACGGCGTCTATGGCAGCATCAGCGACAAGCACAGCGTGACCTACCTCGAGGGCCTTCGCCTGGACGAGCTGAAGTGGGAGCGCACCACACAGTATAACCTCGGCGGCGACTTCGGATTCTGGAACGACCGCATCACCGGCGACTTCAACTACTACTTCAAGCGCACGAAAGACCTCCTCATGGGCGGCGTGCGCATCCCCTCGTCCAACGGCTTCAGCTCACTCTCGTGGGCCAACGTCGGCGAGATGACCAACAAGGGATGGGAGCTCAACGTCTCGGCCAACAAGTTCCTGCAGGTAGGCAAGTTCTCGTTGAGTGTCAACTTCAACATCTCGCAGAACTTCAACGAGATTGTCGACATGGACGAGAGCGTGCTCGAGAGCATCAACGGCGAGTGGGACAGCGGCCGACGCGGACAATACCTCAACCGCATCCAGAAAGGCAACCCCCTCGGCTCAATCTACGGACTGCGCTACAAGGGAGTGTACCAGTACACCTACGAGTACCTCACCAACATGAAGCAGCGCCAGAACTGGACGGGCGAAGAGCTCCGCGACTACATCAACAATGAGTTCCTGGCCCAGGGCAAGACAGCGCCCATCGCCATCGACAAGAACGGCAAGGTGATGATGGACTCCTATGGACTGCCCATCCGCCAGGTCTACAACTTCTACGACGGCGTGCCTACCTATGAGTTCCAGGGCGGCGACGCCATCTATGAGGACGTCAACAACGACGGACAGATCAACTCGCTCGATATTGTCTATCTGGGCAACTCCAATCCCCACCTCAACGGAGGATTCGGCTTCAACATGCAGTACGGCGACTGGTCGCTCAAGACCAGCTTCAGCTACCGTCAGGGCATCAAGATCGTCAACTCGGCCAAGATGGGACTCGAGGAGATGTTCAACGCCTACAACCAGAGCTCAGCCGTCAACTGGCGCTGGCGCAAGAACGGCGACGTCACGGAGATACCACGCGCCATGTTCAACACTGGCTACAACTGGCAGGGCAGCGACCGCTACGTCGAGGACGCCTCCTTCGTGCGTATGAGCTACATCCAGCTGTCGTACAACTTCAGCCGCAAGCTGCTCAAGCCCCTGGGCCTGCGCCGCCTGCAGACGAGTCTCTCCGGACAGAACCTCTTCTGCTGGAGCAAGTACAGTGGCACCGACCCCGAGCACTCACCCGGCTCATGGGGCATTGCCTACGATAACTCGCAGACCCCGCGTTCGAAGTCTGTGACGCTCAACATCCAGATAGGATTCTAATTAATGAGTAATGAGTAATGAGAAATTAGGAATTATGATTACCAAGATAAAGACATATATCGTAAACGGTCTAGTAGGCTGCAGTGTCACAGCAGCCCTGACGGCTTGCAACGACTTCCTGACCATCTACCCCACCGACCGCATCGTGGGCTCGGAATTCTGGAAGACAAAGGCCGACGTCGACCAGATGGTAGACGGATGCTATCAGAGCATGCTCAACTACGACATCCAGGAGCGGGCCATCATGTGGGGAGCATTCCGCAGCGACGAGCTGGTGAAGCTCACCGACTACAACGACAACACCCTCGACAACATCGCTGCCGTGAACATCCTGCCCACCAACCGCTACAGCAAGTGGGACGCCTTCTACAGAGTCATCAACAACTGCAACATCGTGCTGAACCACGCCGAGGACGTCATGGCCGAGGACCCCGACTTCACCATGGGCGACTACCAGGTGGTAAGGGCACAGATGCTCGCCCTGCGCTCGCTGTGCTACTTCTACCTTGTGAGGGCCTTCCGCGACGTGCCCTACACCACCCACTCCTATGAGGACGACAGCGAGGTGGAGATGCACGAGCAGAGCGCTCCCGACGTCGTGCTGCAGCACTGCCTCGACGACCTGCAGGAAGCCCGCCAGTACATCATGCGCAGCGGAGCCTACGGACAGTACGACTGGCGCAACAAGGGCTACATCACCCGCGATGCCATCGATGCCATCATGGCCGACATCTACCTCTGGCGCGCTGCCATGAGCCACAGCAGCAGCGACTACCACATGGCCATCGTCTGCGCCGACTCCGTCATCAACTCCAAGCACGCCTTCTATGAGTTCTACAAGGAATACGACGTCACCGAGCAGGAGAAGGACATCTACCACCTGGAGAAAGGCGACAGGGCCCTGAGCACCATCTTCAGCTCCAACCAGGGCAACTCGCACGAGAGCATCCTCGAGTGGCAGTACAACGGCCGCGACAACTCGAACGTTGCCCTCGAGAACTACTACTACCAGTCGGGCAACGAGAACAGCTACCGGCAGACCAGCATCCTCATGGCCTCGCAGATATTCACCACCGTCGACCAGAACGCCAACAACGACCAGGGACAGAAGATCTATCTCTCGAAGAACGACTACCGCTTCTGGAACAACGTCTACAATGCCAACAACGAGGAAGCCCTCCAGCTCAGCATCCGCAAGATGGTCGACGAGTCGGGATCGCTCGTACCGACGACCAACACCGTCGGCCTTGCAAAGTCTAACAGCCGCGCCTTCCGCGAGTTCCGCCAGAACTGGATCGCCTACCGCCTCACCGACGTCATGCTCATGAAGGCCGAGGCACTCGTCGAGACTGCCGCCAACGACAGCGACAACGTCGTACTGAAGCAGGCCTTCGACCTCGTGCAGGCCGTGAACAAGCGCTCGATGCTCAAGACCGCCACCGACACCCTAAAGTTCGAGTCGTTCAAGTCCAAGGAGGAGATGGAGCTCCTCGTACTGGCAGAGCGCGAGCGTGAGCTCTGCTTCGAGGGCAAGCGCTACTTCGACCTCATGCGCTACTGCTACCGCCACATGGAAGGTGTCGACATCCGCCAGAAGATGGCCGACCAGGAAGCCTGGCCCGCCCTCTACCAGCCCATGCTGAAGATGATCATCAGGAAGTACAGCGGCGGCGGCGGAGAAGGCGATGCCGTGTCCTACAAGATGAAGAGCGAGCCCTACCTCTACTGGCCCGTCGAGGAGAGCGAGACGAAGGTCAACAGCCTCCTGAAGCAGAATCCCGTCTTCATCCAGGAGAAGACCACCTCGAAGAATTGACAATTGAGAATTGATAATTGAGAATTATTAATACGAACATATTATGACGACCAAGAACATACGGAAACACCTCGTCAAAGGACTGCTCGCCTGCGCCATCGCAGCCGTGGCAGCACCACTCGTCACCTCCTGTAAGGAGGACATCGACGAGTCGAACCTCTATACCTTCACCGGGGAGACCATCGAGGACTATCTGCTGAACCGTAGCGACCGCTTCAGCAGCTTCAACTACATCCTCTCCCGCATCGACTACGACCAGATACTCTCGGCCTACGGCACCTACACCTGCTTCGCACCCGACAACGAGTCGGTGGCCGAGTATCTCGACAGCCTCTACAACGACACGGTCAACGTCAACGTGCCGCACAACGGACTCACTGCACCCGGCATCGAAGGCCTCGGGCCCGACAACCCCAAGTCTGACTCCCTCTGCCGCGACATTGCCCTCTACCACCTGCTCAACACCAAGATCATGGGTGTGAACATGGGCAACGGCATGACCATCAAGACCATGCTCGGACGCGACATCAACACCTCCATCGACTCCGTCTCGGGCGCACTCCTCGTCAGCCGCGGAGCCAAGGTCATCAGCATGGACAATGAGCTCGAGAACGGCGTGCTCCACGAGATCGACCACGTCATCACCCGCTCGAACATGCTCGTCGCTGGCGAGATGGAGAACCAGCCCTCCGGCTACACCATCTTCACACAGGCACTGAAACTCACCGGACTGGCCGACTCGCTATCGGCCATCAGCCACACCGACTTCGACAAGGTCGACAACGGCAAGGGATTCTACATCCCTGAGAAGTGCGAGATGGGCTACACCATCTTCGCCGAGACCGACGACGTGCTCGCCGAGAACGGCATCACCAACATCACCGAGCTCAAGGCCTATGCCGACAAGATCTACGGCCACTGTGCCGATCCCGGATCGGGATGGTACGACTATGCCCGCAACCACAACATCACCGTCAGCACCGGCACCGACTACAAGAACCCCTGGAACACGCTGAGCATGTACCTGCGCTACCACATCCTGGAGTACAAGATTGCCTACAACAACCTCGTGCGCAAGTGCAACGAGGTGAGCAAGGTCACCGCCGTGGAGTACTACGAGACCATGCTCCCCTACACCCTGCTCAAGATCACGCGCAACAGCAGCAAGTTCAGGATCAACCGATGGGTCGCCAACACCTCCCTCACCGATATGGTGGCAGAGCTTGGAACAGCCGCCATGCACACTGTGAAGCTTGACGGCATTGAACTGGAGGGATTCAAGGGGCAGGTGGCTGCCATCAACGGATACATCCACCCCATCAAGGGCATGCTCGTCTACAATGAGGACGTGCCGAAGGGCGTGCTCAACGAGCGCATCCGCATGGACGACACCGTGCTCTTCGGCGAGATGATGTCCAACTCCTTCCGAGGCATCACCACCACACAGGTCAAGGCCCTCAACGGAGGCAAGAGCGGCACCGACGGCCGCCATGCCGGCTGCGACTACATACGCATCCCGCCCCGCTTCTTCAAGAACATGGCCATCTACAACGGCGACGACACCCGCTTCTACTACTTCGCACATACCGACGACGGATGGAGCAACTACCAGTGGGACGAGTTCAACTGCATGGGCAACTACGACTTCGCATTCCGACTGCCACCCGTGCCCGACGGCACCTACGAGCTGCGCATCGGCTACACCACGGAGACCGTGCGAGGCATGCTCCAGTTCTACCTCGGCTCGTCGTCAGAGCTCTCGTCGATGAAGGCACTCGACATCCCTGTCGACATGCGTATCATCCCCGTCAACAATGCCAACCTCACGCCCGATGTCGTCACCGGATGGTGCGACTGGACGCGCCTCGACGACAAGGGCGTAGAGAGCGATGCCAACATGCGCAACCTCGGATACATGCGCGGACCGCTCTTCTACACCTTCCGCAGCAACCCCGCACGCAGCCATCCTCAAGACCTGCGCCGCATCATCACCAAGCAGGAGTTCAAGCAGGGCGACTACTGGCTGCGCTGCAAGAGCGTCATCGAGAACCCGCAGGGTGAGTTCCACCTCGACTACATCGAGTTCTGCCCGGAGAATGTGTACAACAACACCCGCTATGTCGAGGACATGTACTAAGAATTGATAATTGAGAATTGACAATTGATAATTGAGCATTATGATTACCAAAAGCATAAAATCCATATTCTTCGCCTGCTCGCTGTGCTGCGGCGGCGCTGCAGCACTCGCACTGGCCTCCTGCTCCGACTGGACCGACCACTACGATGCCGACACGCAGATCGCAGACTCGCAGCAATCCACCCTCTGGCAGAACATCGCCGCCGAGGGCAGCCTCTCGCAGTTCGCATCACTGCTGAAGAAGGCAGGCTACGACCAGGTGCTCGACGCCACACAGACCTACACCGTCTGGGCACCTGCCGACGGCACCTTCGACTACGCCACGCTCGAGGCGCTGCCTGCCAGCCGCCTGCAGCGTGAGTTCGTCGAAAACCACATCGCACGCAACAACTATCCCGCCTCGGGAGCCGTCGACAAGCGCATCTATACCCTCAACGAGAAGCTCATGTTCTTCGAGGGCGCAGGACAGTACAACATGCAGGGCGTTGCCCTCACGCAGCCCAACCTCGGCAGCCGCAACGGCACGCTGCACGTCGTCGGCGGGCAGATACCCTTCCTGGCCAACATCTACGAGTCGCTCAACAGCAACGACTATCCCCTCGACTCCATCGCCGACCTCTTCCACTCCTACGACGTGAAGAAGCTCAACGAGCAGAAGAGCGTGCAGGGACCGACGCTCAACGGACAGATCACCTACCTCGACTCCGTCTTCGACGAGCACAACGACCTCTTCACACGCTTCATGGCCCTCATCAACCGCGAGGACAGCAGCTACACCATGATCATGCCCACCAACGAGGCATGGCACAAGGCACGCCAGCAGGTGGAGAAGTACTTCCACTACACGCCCACCTTCGAGTTCATGGAGAACACCTCCACCGGCAGCGACCAGAAGAAGGTGAAGATCAACATCCGCGACATCGACTACCTCCGCGACTCCGTCGTCAACGAGATGCTGCTGACCGACCTCTTCTACAACAACAACATCTACGACAACCGCCGCCTTCGCACCCTGCAGACCGGTCAGACGCTGGCTGCCGACTCCCTCGTGAGCACCCTGTTCACGAAGGTCTACAGCGACGATGCCCGCCGACTCTTCGAGGGAGCACAGCGCGTGGAGAAGAGCAACGGCGCCATCTGGGTCACCGACAGCCTCCGCATGCGCACATGGACGACCTGGAATCCTGAGATCATCATCCAGGGCGAGGACAACACCTACCTGGCCAGCACCGTCAACACCGCCGGCACGCCAGAGCGCATCTATGTCACACCCGGCACGCAGAATCCTGCCATCGCCGGACACATCTCAGGCAACAGCTACCTAGAGGTGCAGCCCGTCAGCGCGAGCACCAACCCCGGCGTCGTATTCTACCTGCCGGGCGTGCGCTCCACGACCTATAGCATCTATGTCGTCACCGTGCCGGCCAACATCACCAACCCCAACCGCGAGACGAAGCCCTACCGCTTCTCCGTCACCCTCGGTGCCACCGATGAGACGGGCGTCAACCAGGATCGTATCCGCGACTGGGTCGTCGAGAGCAACTTCGAGTCCGACACCACGCGCGTCGATACCATCTACCTGGGCGACTACACCTTCCCCACGGCCTATGCCGGCACGGGCGAGTACTACCCCTACATGCGCATCAACAGCACCATCACCTCGCGTGAGCGCCAGAACTACGACCGCACGATGCGCATCGACTGCGTCATCCTCCGGCCGAAGGAGCTCGACGACTACCTCAAGGCCAACCCCGGCTACAAGTACGACAACGGTGAGTATACTAACTAAATCGAACGAACCATACATCACACTAAGAATATGAAACGAATCAGCATAATCCTATTCGCGTTTCTCAACGTATGGGCACTACCGGCGCTCTACGCACAAGACGATGCCACGGCCGACGACGAGGAAGAAGTCGTCGCAGCACCCAAGAAGAAGGTGGTGAAGATGCCCTCCTACCCCACCCGCGAGGTCAGCGGCGTCTGCGTCGATGCCGCCACCCGTCAGCCGCTGCCAGGCATCATGATCCAGGCCCTCGGCGATGCCAACTATACCGCCATGACCGGCGAGCAGGGTGAGTTCACCATCAAGGTGCCCACCTTCGCCACCGCCCTCTACGTCCACGCTCCTGAGTTCCTCAGCCAGCACGTCGCCATCGGCACCGACGCCAGCGGCCTCGTCGTCGAGATGCTCGCCGACCGCTTCCTGCCGATGTACGACAAGACGACGCCCATCACCGCTGCCGCCTCGGCAAAGATCGTGAACACCACGTCGCAGACCATCGAGACCGACATCGCCTCACGCCTCGGCGCCGACGTGCGCTCCATCACCCGCTCAGGAGGCCCCGGCTATGGCGCCGCCATGTTCGTGCGCGGTCTCAACTCGCTGACGGCCAACGCACAGCCGCTGTTCGTCGTCGACGGCATCGTGCAGGATCTGCAGCAGACGCGCTCCACGCTACACTACGGCGACTACACCAACCTCCTGCTCAACATCAATCCCGAAGACATCGAGCGCGTCACCGTCATGAAGAATGCCACCGCCCTCTATGGCGCGAAAGGCGCAGCCGGCGTCATCCTCATCGAGACGAAGCGCGGACACAGCATGGCCACACGCATCAATGCCAACATCGGCGTCGGCGTCACGCTCGAGCCACGCCGACCCGACGTCATGGACGCAGCACAGTATCGCCTCTACGCCTCGGAGATGCTCGGCACCTACCCCGAGATATCGAAGTACACCGACCCGCAGACCTTCAAGTTCCTCGTCGACGACCCCTCGAAGTACTACTACGCCAAGTTCCACAACGACACGCCGTGGACGGACGAGGTCTACCGCACCGCCCTCAACCAGAACTACAACATCAACGTGCAGGGTGGCGACGACGTGGGCATGTACAACCTCTCGCTCGGATATACCAACGGACAGTCGACGGCACGCGAGAACGGCTTCAACCGCCTGAACGTGCGCTTCAACACCGACATCAACGTCATCCGCAACCTCACCACGCGCTTCGACATGTCGTACACGAAGACCAACCGCGACGTCTTCGACAACGGCGCACCCCAGAGCCTCACCACCGGCACCGTCTCCTCGCCGACATTCCTGGCACTCATCAAGTCGCCGTTCCTCAATCCCTACACCTTTAATAATGTCACGCGAAAGCTCTCCTCGACACTCTCCGAGGCCGACGACTACCTCACCGTACTCGACCCCGACCTCACCCTCGGCAACCCCACGGCACTGCTCGCCAACGGAACGGCCATCAACAAGAACCGCGTCGAGGTGACACATTTCAACACCGTCATCGCACCACGCTATGAGTTCAGCCCCTCGCTGTCGCTCACCGAGACCTTCAGCTACACCCTCGACCGCGTATCGCAGAGATACTATCGTCCGAAGGGCGGCATGCCCACCTTCCTCATCGACGGCATCGGACGGGTGCAGAACATGGCCATGTCGATGTTCTCCAAGGAGACGGCCATACAGAGCGACACACGCCTGGAGTGGGCACGCCAGCTGCGCGAGCACTACCTCAGCGTCTACGCCGGCCTGCGCTACACCTCCTTCGCCTTCGACGACAACGAGCCGCAGGGACAGTATGCCTCGGCAGGCAACGACAAGACGCCGAACATCTCCACCAGCATGGACTTCGTCGACGCCACCGGTATCGACGATGCCTGGCGCAGCCTCACCTGGTATGCCAATGCCGACTACAACTACCGCAACCGATACTTCGCACAGCTGACGCTCGCCATGGAGAGCTGCAGCCGCTTCGGCAGCGAGGCCGACGGGCTGCGGCTGGGAGGCGTCACGTGGGGACTATTCCCCAGCCTGCAGCTGGGATGGGCCCTCAGCAATGAGGACTGGTTCCCCCGCACGCGCGCCATCAACTACCTCCTGCTGAAGGCCGGCTACGACATCGGCGGCAACGACGACATCAACAACTACGCCGCACGCACCTCCTTCGGCGTCACCAAGTATCTCTACCGCTCCACGGCGGCACTGCTCGATAACATCGGCAACGAGAGCATCACCTGGGAGAAGACGTCGAAGCTGAACCTCGGACTGCGCGCCTTCCTGCTCGGCAACCGCCTGGGCGTCGACTTCGACTACTTCCGCCACCACACCTCCGACCTGCTCACGCTGAAGTCCTTCGAGAATCCCGTGGCAGGCATCAACAACTACTGGAGCAACGGCGGCGAGCTCGACAACCAGGGCTTCGAGCTCACCGTCACCGGCAAGCCCGTCGTCGCACGCGACCTCACACTCGAGCTGGGCGCCAGCGTGGGCCATTACACCAACAAGGTGAAGACACTGCCCAACGACAGCCGCATCTACGTCGACGGACAGCGCACGGCACAAGGCTACACCTCCTCCATCTACGGCACCGACAACATCGCCACCATCGTCGGGCAGCCCGTCGGAATGTTCTACGGCTATAAGACCGAGGGCGTCTTCGCCACCGACCAGGAGGCAGCAGCAGCCGGCCGCGGATCCTACCTCTTCCTCACCGACGCCACCGGAGCCCACCAGGCATTCCGCGCAGGCGACGTACACTTCACCGACATCAACGGCGACGGCGAGATTTCCGAGGCCGACAAGACCATCATCGGCAATCCCAACCCCGACATCTACGGCAACATCTTCGCAACGCTCACCTGGCGCGACCTCTCGCTCAACATCGGGCTGAACTACTCGCTAGGCAACGACGTCTACAACTACCAGCGATCGCTGCTCGAAGGTGGCTTCAACTTCTACAACCAGACGACGGCCATGACCAACCGCTGGCGCGCAGAAGGACAGCAGACCGACATCCCACGCATCGCCTACGACGACCCCATGGGCAACGCCCGCTTCTCCGACCGATGGATTGAGGACGGCTCCTACCTCCGGCTGAAGACCGTCAACCTCACCTACCGCGTGCCAGTGCCCGGATCGTGGACATGGCTGCAGGGACTCAGCGTATGGGCCGAGGCCAACAACCTCGTCACCCTCACCCACTACCTCGGCAACGACCCCGAGATGAGCACCGCCAACAGCGTCCTCTACCAAGGCATCGACCCGGGCAACATCGCCCTCGGACGCACCTTCACGCTCGGACTGAAGATCAACCTCTAAACCAATTAGTAATTAGTAATTAGCAATTAGTAATTAGTAAATTGTAAACAGTAAATTATGACAGCCTGCAATATCAAGAAATTCATAGCCGTTGCCTGCCTTTGCGGAGGCATCGCCGTAGTCAATACGGGATGCGAGGACATGTTCGAGACCGACAGCAACCGACAGATCTTCGACCCGGCTCTCGACCAGAAGACCGACTCCATGTTCTACACCCTCGGCATCCTCAAGGGCCTGCAGCTCGCCGCCGACCAGTATGTCCTGCAGGGTGAGATGCGCGGCGACCTCGTCAGCACCAACCAGTACACCGAGACGGCGCTGCGCGAGCTCGCCAACTTCTCGGCCACGGCAGCCAACAAGTACGACTCCGCCTACGTCTACTATCGCATCATCAACAACTGCAACTACTACATCGCCCACCGCGATACCTCGCTGCGCACCGGCAGCCGACAGGTGGCACTGCCCGAGTATGCCGAGGCACTCGCCGTACGCGCATGGGCCTACATGCAGCTCTGCAAGAACTACGGCAGCGTGCCATTCTTCACAGAGCCGCTCGTCAACATCGGCGACGCCGACAGCCAGAAAGAGACGAAGGACCTGCAGGGCGTCTGCGACGCACTGGCACCCGAGCTGCAGCGGTTCAGCGGCACCCCCGTGCCCAACTATGGCAACATCTCAGCCGGCGTACTCAACTCCAGCGACTCCGACAACCCGCAGGAGAAGACCGTCAACTCACAGCGTGCCATGCTCCCCATCGACATCGTCCTGGCCGACCTCTACCTCGAGACCCACCAGTACGAGCTCGCTGCACGCTACTACTTCAACTTCCTCCGCCAGAACGAGTGGACCATCCGGCAGGCATTCATCGACCCCATCTACTACCTCCGGCAGTTGGCCGAGAAGATGCCCTCGGCCATGGCCTTCAACGTTAACGGCTACGACTGGACCAGCATCTTCGGAGTCACCAGCAGCAACGACATCGTCACCTACGTGCCGCTGGCTGCCAACCGCCTGCGCGGTGCCGTCACCGAACTGCCCGGCATCTTCGGATACGACTTCTACAGCACCACCGCCGGCAGCGCCAGCTCCGACGCCCGCTACCTACTCGAGCGGCAGATCGACGCCTCACCCGCCTACATCGGCCTCTCCAACGCGCAGGACTACTACTACACGCCCACCGAGGCCACGGGAGGATCGACCGTCGTGCGCACAGCTGAGCTCGGCGACCTGCGCCGACTGGCCACCATGCGACAGGTGGCACGCGACGACTCCGTCTACGCCGTCATGATCAAGTTCAACTCGGCCAACATCCCACTCTACCGCACCGCCACCGTCTACCTCCGCCTCGCCGAGGCCATCAACCGCATGGGATATCCCGACGCTGCCTTCGCCATCCTCAAGGACGGCATCAACGAGGAGCTACTCACCTACGTACAGCGCGGCGACTCCACCGACCTCGAGGCCGGACGATACATCCGTCCGCTGACAGCCGAGATGCTGCAGACCACCGTGCCCTTCCTCGCCAGCGAGAACGTCCAGATGTTCGAAGACAACTGGGGCATCCACAGCCGCGGCACCTACTACACCCAGGGAGCCTTCTCGCCCTATCAGTACGACGCCATCGTAGGCCGGAAGATTGCCGAGCTGCAGCAGCAGGGACTGCAGACCACCGGCACCCTCAACGACACCATCAACGCCGTCGAGGACCTCCTCTGCGACGAGATGGCACTAGAGCTCGCCTTCGAGGGCAACCGCTTCGGCGACCTCACCCGCCTGGCACGCCACAAGAACCACGCCGCCCTCTACGGCGCCGACTACGGCTCTCGCTGGCTGGCCCGCAAGCTCGCCTACAAGAACCCCGTCGTCGACCTCACCGACGAGCGCAACTGGTACCTGCCGTTCAAGTAGTTCTGCGGCAACACATCAAATAACAGGGGGGAGCACTCATCGGAGGTGCTCCTCCCATTTTTATAGGACGTATCTCTCGCGTCTTCAGGACGTATCTCTCGCGTCTTCAGAACGTATCTCTCGCGTCTTCAGAACGTATCTCTCAGCGCTTCGGAACGTATCTCTCGAGTCTTAGAAATGTATCTCTTTGGTGGATGTGGAGGAAGGTTTTGCAACTTTCCCACTGCTACTTCCCACACCACGCACCGAGACTTTGAGATGCAAAGTGGGCTTCTCGCGCTACCAAAACAAGTTGTTTTGGTCTTCAAAGAAGCCTACTTTGATCACCAAAGTGGCCGACTTTGCTTACCAAAACAACTTGTTTTGGTGTCGCGGGTAGCCTTCTATGCAGACCAAGGGCCCAAGGGAGCATCATGCAAGTGCCTGTCAGACGTGTACAAAGAGACGTATTGAGGCAGCATCCACTAGTTGCCTAACGAGCGATTTGAGATTGACAATTCTCCTTAAGGACGGCATATCAAAAAATACATCACTGTGAGTCGGCGACCCACAGTGATGTAACTTGATGCAATCTCGTTTCGCTATGTTGAGATTGCGGCGCTTACTTCACCTCGAACTCCAGCGTCTGGAGGTCGCTGTCGCGGGAGCTGGTGCCGCAGAGCAGCTGGTAGCGGCCAGGCATGACGGAGAGCTCGTCGATGGCCTCGTCGTAGTATTCGAAGGCCTCGCCGTCGAGGGTGACGGTGGCCGTCTTTGTCTGGCCGGGCTTAAGCGTGAGCTTCTGGAATCCCTTGAGGGCCTTCAGCGGCGCACCCGCGTCGCCGAGGCGTCGCACGTAGACTTGTACGGTCTCGGTGCCCTCGCGGCTGCCGGTGTTGGTGACGGGCAGCGTGAGGGTGACCTTGCCGTTCTTCTTCATCGAGCGTGCCGAGGCCTTTGCCTTGCCGGTGGCGAAGGTGGTGTAGCTAAGGCCGTAGCCGAAGGCGTACTGCGGCTGTCCGGTGAAGTAGCGGTAGGTGCGGTTCTTCATCGAGTAGTCGAGGAAGTCGGGCAGGTCGGCGGTGGAGCGATAGAAGGTGACGGGCAGCTTGCCTCCGGGGCAGTAGTCGCCGAAGAGCACCTCGGCTAGTGCCTGGGCGCCTCCCTGTCCGGGATACCATGCCTGCAGCAGGGCGTCGTACTGTCCCTCTACGCTGCCGAAGGCGATGGCCGATCCTGAGCAGTTGACGAAGACGACGGGGCGCCCCGTCTCGTGCATGGCGCGCAGCAGCATCTGCTGTACGCGTGGCAGCTCTATGTCCTGCTTGTCGCCGCCCTCGCCCTCCATGCGTGCCGATATACCTCCGATGACGATGATGGCATCGGCGCGGGCGACCTTCGCCTTGAGGTCGGAGAAGTCGGCCAGCCGGCGCTCGCAGATGTCGCCTCGGAACATGGCGAAGTTGCCGTTGCCACGGCTGTAGGTGATCTCGACGTCGTAGGTCTTGCCCTGCTCGACGGGGAACGACTTGTAGTCGGGCCCGCGGCGCCCGAAGCCGAAGCCTCCGCGTCGCATGCCGCCCTCAGCCTGCTCTACGACCTGGCCGTTGACGCGCAGGGTGTAGCCGTTGTCGGTGGTGAGGGTGTACTTCATCTCGCCAGTGAACGTGGCCTTGTACTGGCCGCTGACGCGCAGGCCGATGGAGTCGTTGCTGACGCCCTCTGCAAAGCCCCATGCTCCGAAGGTAGAGAAGTTGAGCTCCTTGTAGTAGCCGCTCTTGACGGGCTCGCCGCTGCGCTCGCGGTTGTTCCAGAACTCGACCTTCACGCCCTGTCCGCCGTTGAAGTCGGGCAGGTGGGGGATGGTCTGATACTCGTCGTTCAGCGCGCAGGCGCGGTCGTAGATAATCTCCGTGGCGGGCAGTGCACGGCGGATGCCGTCGAGCAGCGAGTGCTGGTGGGCCTTGGTGGGCGTGCCGCCATAGTTGCCGTTGAGGAGCTCTACGTCGTCGGCGTTAGGGCCTACGACGGCCAGCGTCTTCAGACTCTTCTTCAGTGGCAGCAGGGCGCCCTTGTTCTCGAGCAGCACCATCGACTCGCGTGCAGCCTGCACGGCGAGGTCGTTGTGCTGTTCGCTGGAGATCTGGCTCTCGGCGATGGTGTGCCAGGGCAGGCGGTCGGCGGGGTCGAACATGCCGAGCTCGAAGCGCCCCATGAGCGTCTTGCGCAGGTGCTGATCGAGGTCGGACTCCTTGATGAGTCCCTGCTTGAGTCCGTCGGCGAGGTTCATGAACACCTTGCCGCACTCGAGGTCTGTGCCGTTGAGTACGGCGTCGACGCTGGCCGACAGCGGTCCGTCGTGCGTCTCGTGCTGTCCGCGGTTGTAGAAGTTGTTGATGGCGTCGCAGTCGGTGACGACGAGGCCGTCGTAGCCCCACTTATTGCGGAGGATGTCGATGAGCAGGCGGTCGCTGGTGCAGCAGGGACGGCCCTCGAAGCGCTGGTAGGCGCACATCACCTCGCGCACGTCGCCCTTCTTCACCAGGGCCTTGAAGGCAGGTAGGTAGGTCTCCCAGAGGTCGCGGTTGGAGGGCTCGACGTTCATCGAGTGACGCAGTGACTCAGGGCCGCTGTGCACGGCATAGTGCTTGGCGCAGGCGTGGGTCTTGTAGTAGAGCACCTTGTCGCCGTCCATGACGGGCTGTTGCATGCCGAGCACGGTCTGTACACCGAGTACTGCATTGAGGTAGGGGTCCTCGCCGCAGGTCTCCTGTCCGCGTCCCCATCGCGGGTCGCGGAAGATGTTGACGTTGGGGCACCAGAAGGTGAGCTCGGGATTGCCGGGATAGTAGGTGACGCCCTGTGGTACGTTGAAGATGTTATGGTCGGAGCGATTCCAGTTGGCGCGCGCCTCGTCGCTGACCTGTGCGAAGACGTCGTGTACGAGCTGCTCGCTGAAGGCTGCTGCCATGCCGATAGGCTGCGGGTAGACGGTATAGCCGTCTTGCCGCACGCCGTGGCATGCCTCACTCCACCAGTTGTAGGAGGGTATGCCGAGTCGGTCGACGCTGGCCGACTTGTTCATCATGAGTCCGACCTTCTCGTCGGGCGTGAGTAGCGAGATGAGGTTTTCTACGCGCTGCTCACGTGGCAGCGATGGATCCTGGAAGGGGTACTGCTGTTGTGCCCCTACGGGCAGCGAGGCTGCAATGGCGGCGATGGCCGCCAGGAGGGAGTGTTTTGAGTTCATGAGTTTATGAGTTCATGAGTTTTTGAGTTTTTGAGTTTTTGAGTTTTTGAGTTCATGAGTTTTTGAGTTTTTGAGTTCTCAGGGGCTAGAAGCCGCCGCCGGGGAAGCCGCCGCCGAAGCCGCCGCCGCCGAAGCCGCCGCCAGGGAAGCCGCCGCCACGGTTGCCGCCGCGGTTGCCGCCACGGTTGCCGCCGCCGGGGAAGCCTCCCATGCCGGGGAAGGTGGCAGCGGGCTCCTTGCCGATGTCGAGGAGGAGCTTCACCAGGGCACGCCGACGCTGCGGCCACGTGGGATAGTCGTCGGCACGGAGGGTGCGGACGCCAAAGCCGGGCATCTGCATGCCTCCTCCCCCACCCTGCGGCATGAAGTCGAGGGCGCTGGTGGTGATGATGCACGGCTTGGTCTTGCCCTCAGCGAGCAACTGGTCGGCGATGGCATCGGCGCCACCGACCTTGAACCAGCTCTCCATCGTGTCGTCCTTGCCGGGCACGAGCTGTATGAAGACGGGCATGGTCATCCCTGCAGCGGGCATCGGCGACGTGTACCATGCCTCCTGCCGCTCGTGGTCGTAGCTGGTGCGTCCGTGCTCGATGTCGCCCTGCGATGCGAAGTTGAAGGGCGAGCGTGGGTTGTCGGCAATGCTGTACTTGAAGCCGCGGTCGGGCGAGAGGTACATGTTGCTGGGGTCGGCGACTGGTGTGCCATCGACGATGAAGCAATAGCGGAAGGTCTCGAAGAGATAGTCGGTCAGCGAATAGCTCCAGATGCCGGCGGTGTCGCGCTCCATGGGCAGGAAGTCGGGCAGCATCTCGATGGCCAGCTCCACCTTGCGGGCCTCGGGAGCCTTCAGTCGGAAGGTGATGGACTCCTCGCCATACTCGGGCGAGACGACGGGTCGCGGGAAGAGGCGTGCCATGACGCCGGGCGTGAACTGCTGCTCCTGGCCGGTGGCGGCAGGTGCGGGCTGCCCGCCATTCATAGCCTCCTCGGCAGCCTTCTTGTTGAAGAGCAGCGGCAGCGTCTTGGCCAGGAAGTACTTGGCGTTCATCCACGTGTGACCGTACTTGTCGGAGGTGAACTCCTTCACGCTGCGGATGCCCTTCTGGTCGAGGAAGGCCATGTAGTCGCGCGCCGTGCCGTAGAGGAAGTCGTCGGTGCCGACGCCCAGCCAGAAGAGGTGTATCTTCTTGTTCGTCTCGGCAGCATTGTCGTAGACGCCGGGGATGTCGGTCGAGGTGAAGGAGCTGTAGGAGCAGAGGTAGGAGAACTTGTCGAGGTTCGTCAGGCCGTTCATCAGCGCCTGGTTGCCGCCTCGGGAGAAGCCTCCGATGGCGCGGTTGTCGGCGCTGTTGAGGGTGCGGTAGTTCTTCTCGATGTAAGGCATGAGGTCGTTGATGAGGTCGCGGCTGAAGATGTCGCCGCCGCCGTTCATCTGCGGCATGCCGCCGCCAGCCTTCGGGGGCAGCAGCTTTGCGGGGTTGCCGTAGGGCAGCACGACGATCATCTCCTTGGCCTCTTTATCGGCAATGAGGTTGTCGAGGATGTAGTTCACCCGCCCCACCTTGTAATAGACCTCCTCGGTGTCGGTGGTGCCGCTGATGAGGTAGAAGACGGGGTATTTCTTCTGCTGGTCCATCATGTAGTTGGGCGGCAGGTAGACGAGGGCGTTGTTGGTGGCGCCGAGGCTCTTGGAGTAATAGTGGACATACTCCATGCGGCCGTGGGGCACGTCGCGGATGTCGTGGGGCAGCGAGCCGTCCTTCGACTTGATCTCGAGCAGGCTGTTCTTAAAGCCTTCGTTGGGGAAGTACAGGGGGTTGTCGGGATCCATGACGCTGATGCCGTCGACGACGTAGCAATAGGGGTACATGTCAGGGGCGGCAGGGCCCAGCGTCACTGTCCAGAGGCCGCTGGAGGCATCGCGCGTCATCTCCTTGCGTCCGGCGAACTGTACATCGACGAGCACAGCCTTCGCAGAGTCGTTCTTGTACTGGAAGGTCACGGTGCCGTCGTCGTTGCAGCGCGGCTGTGCCGATACGGTCAGGGCGCAGCCGGCGAGTAGTGCTGAGAATAGGAGCTTCTTCATTATACTAGGTTTTATGAGTTACTTTTTTGGGGGGAGTTAAAGGAGTTGAAAGGAGTTAAAGACATTACTTGCTCCCTTTGTCTGCCATAGGAGTGGGATTCGCAGGGGAAGGACTATTGTCCTTAACTCCTTTAACTCCCTTAACTCCTTTAACTCCTCAACTAGCGAGAGTTGAGTTACTTCTTCATGGCTGCCTTCAGGAAGGCAACCATCTTCTGGAGATTCTCCTCGGCGTACATGCCCATGCCGTGGCCTCCCTCGGGCACGAAGGTTGCCTCGGTGCGCACGCCGGCGGCCTTGAGCAGCTCGTAGAACTTCTTGCCCTGGCAGCAGGGCACGACATTGTCGCGCTCGCCATGGAAGATGATGATGGGCGGGTCGTTACGGTCGACATAGGTCGTGGCACTGAGGCTGAGGTACTTGTCGGGCTCGTCGGCCAGCTTCGAGCCCAGCAGGGCATCCTCGGGGCTGGAGGCGCCGAACTGCATGTGGTCGCCACAGTCCATGGCCGTCAGGTCGACGGGTCCCGACCAGTCGCAGGCGGCGTCGACGGCGCTGCTCTCGCGGGTGTAGGGGCCCAAGTCGCCCTCGAGGTCGATGTCGACGGTGCCCACGGTCTCCTTCTTCAGGCCGCTGGTGGTGGCGGCGACGGAGGAGAGATGTCCGCCAGAGGAGAAGCCGCTGGTGGCGACGAACGACGGGTCGAAGCGATACTTCTTAGCCTCGCCGCGCACGAAGCGAATGACGGCCCTGATGTCGTGGATCTGAGCCGGCCACTTGGCATCCATGCTCGAGCGATGGTTGGGGCATACGACGGCAAAGCCGGCATCGAGCAGCGCGCGGACGATGGTGCCGAGGTCGGCCGACCCCTTGCTGTTGTTACTGAACCAGGCGCTGCCGTAGATATGGATCACGACGGGATAGGCGGCCTGCTCCTTCTTCGGCAGGTAGATGTCGCAGGTATGGAACGGCTGGTCGTCGCCGACATAGTTGACGTCCTTCCACTGCTGTGAGGTCTCTAGCTGCGGCTGCTGCACCTGCAAGCCGCCAAAGCCTCCGAAGCCGCCGGGCTGGGCTGCCACGGTGAGTGCGGCGGCGACGAACATTGCTGATAGCAAATACTTCTTCATCACGTTACATATTTTTTTTAGGGTTACTTCTTAAAATTCCAACAGTCGAGGCGCGTCTCGCCGCTGACATCGCTGAAGCAGAGGTAGAGGTCGTGGACGCCGACGGCGTGCTGCACCTGGGCGACGAACGGCTGATAGTCGTCAAGCGAACGGGTGGGATGGATGGTGAGGGCACCGACGACCGACCCGTAGATGCCGTCGAGGCGCAGGGTGACGGTACAGGTGCCACGGGAGGCAGCGAGGAGCTCGAAGCTGGCGGGCACCTTGCTGCCGAAGTCAACGCCGCGCAGGCGGATGTACTCACCGTCGTCGATGTCGGTGACGTACATGTTGCGACGGCCCGTCGAGTATGGCATGTCCTTCACCACACCCGTGTTGGCGATGCCCATCTTCGCCGTCTTCAGGCCATAGCCCCAGGCCATCGTCTCGGCCTCGACACGCTGGTAGGGATTGAGCCAGTGGAGCTGCTCCATGGGCTTCTGGTC
>CAMNHM010000008.1 GCA_946539475.1 uncultured Prevotellaceae bacterium
GCAAGCCCATCTTCGGTTACCTGCACAAGATGAGCGTGGTGCTGCCCAACAACTATCCGTCGGCCGACGGCAACCCCGTGTTCACGTTCATCAGCGACATCTGGCACCCCAACATCCGCTACTCGGGGTCGTTCAAGGGCCACGTGTGCCTGACAATCAAGGAGATGGGCGTGCTGGCTTCGATCAAGGACCTCGTGCTGCGCGTGGAGCGCTATCTGAAATATCAGATGTATCACGCCCAGAACACCTACCCCTACCCTGAGGACCAGACGGTGGCTGAGTGGGTGCGCGACGAGGCTGAGCCCAACGGATGGACGAAGTTCACCCAGGAGATGCCTCAGCCCGAGCAGAAGCCTCAGCCCGCTCCTGCCCCTGAGGCTGCTGCCGAGAAGCCAGCCGAAGAGCAACCGAAGAAGATAATCACCCTAAGCATCTGACCCGACTATGAAGAAGCTACTACTATCCGCACTCTGCTGCCTGCTGTCGCTCAGCGGCTGGGCCGACGAGCAGAGGAAGATCACGCTGAGCGGCGACAACCAGCAGGAGACGGTCTCGCTGTCGTACTGCAACATCTTCGTCACGCTCATCAATCCCGATGCCGACGAGACGGCCAAGGTGCTCATCGAGGTGGAGAACCTCGACGAGTCGAAGCTCCTCGCCCTGTTCCACCAGCCTTACACGGAGAAGCAGGTGAAGAAGCTGAGACCCTCGTTCAAGTACGACAAGCTCTTCGGTGGTACGAAGGGCAAGCGCATCATCGACCCTTGCAGCCTGACGATGACGAACGACGTCTTCGTCGAGCCGTCGAACAAGTACAGCCTGCCCCACTTCAACGTGGAGGCTGAGCAGACGATGGTGGTGAAGCTGCCTATCTACATCGCCAAGTCGAAGAAGGACGGCATCATACAGCGCATCCTGGGCAAGGAGAAGCTCATCCTGCTGCGCAAGCAGGTCATCGAGCTCGACATCGAGGTGTCGATGAAGCCCTCGGCCGAGTACCTCGGTCTGCAGCAGGAGATTGAGACGCTGAAGAAAGACGTCAACAACACCGTCTTCTGCACCCACAGGAACCACCGCCAGTCGGTGGAGCAGCAGCAGGCTCCCTACAAAAAGCGCATCGACGAGCTGAAGGCCAAGATCGACGCTGCCATCAGCCAGCACGGCTGGGGTGGCAACGACGGCGGCTACCGTCGCTACATGGCGCTGAAGGACGTCATCGACCAGGACATCGACCTGAGCAAGCACCTGGGCACCTGCCGCCAGCATCGCGGCGGGCAGACACAGGCCGGCCACCAGTGCAGCTACTGCTCACTGTCGCTGCAGCAGATCTATCACCGTCTGGACGACCTCTACAAGAAGATCTACAGCAGCAGCGACCGCAAGGCTACGAAGGCCAGCGTCATCAGCCAGGTAAACGCCCTCTACAACTGCTGTACGGCCAGCGACTGCGCCAAGCACGCCTCGCAGTGGCGCAACGGCGGCGGAGGCTACAAGTCGAAGATCACTGAACGTTACAACCGCATCCAAGGCCTATGATGACGAAGTGGCTATCGCGTACTGCCGTCACTCTGGCCTGCCTGGCATGGACATCGACGGGCCAGTCGAAGGAGGTGAGGGACACGCTGTTCTCCTCCTCCGGCGACAGGGTCATCGTCGAATACAGCATCACGCAGAGCGGCGGCCAGACGACAGTGCGCTTCAACAGCATCCAGAAGAAGCTGGGCACGGCCAACCAGCGGGAATACAAGAAGCTGGACGAGGTGGCAGCGGTCATCTTCGACCGTACGGGCACCTACAACGACATGAAGTTCAGCGGCATGACGCCCACGGCCTTCATGGTGCCCGCCGGCGTGCAGTATACGCCCTCCGGCGACGGCTATTTCCTGCTGCAGGACAACCCCACGCTACAATTCGCCTGCAGCAACGAGGCACACCTGAGCATTCCCCTCTACCTCGCCCACTATGAGAAGAAGCGTCACTACGAGATATTCAGCCAGTGTGGCGCCCTGCAGTTCTCGACGAAGGTCAGCGGTGGCAGTGGTGGCGGAGGCAGAAGCCGCAGCGGAGGACGCAGCGGAGTGAGTGCTGCCAATGCCGACGACATCATCGTCAGCGAGGAGCTCACCGACGAGGGGCTGACGCCTGTTGACGATGCCCTGATCACGATTGCCAACGTCCGCAGCCAGCTGCAGGGCGTCACGAAGCTGCCCTTCCCCGAGGACCTCACCTTCCAGGCCAACCACCTGAGGGAGCTGCGCAGCCGCATCTCCGACATGAGTGTCCTGCAGGACATCAACTCCGTTCTCGCTGCCTACGACAAGCGGAAGGCAGAGCTGGAGGAGGGTGCTGCCGCCCAGCAGCAGGCCGCCGCCGCAGCCGCCCAGCAGGCAGCCAAGGAGGAGGCCGCCGCCCAGCAGGCCCGCCAGGACTCCATCCAGGCTGCCCAGGAGAAGAAAGCCGACGAGAAGCAGAAGGACATGATGTGGCTCATCGGCGGTATTGCCGGCCTGGGGGTATTGCTCATGGGCGGCAAGCAGATCTTCCAGAGCATCAAGAACAACAAGATGCAGCGGCTGATGATGGACAACATCAACAAGGCGCAGCAGCAGGCCCTGGGCAACGTGAAGATTCCCGGACTCGACGACAACCCGCTGACGAAGGACATCAACGCCCAGTTGCAACGCGAGGCCCGCAAGACGCTGACGAAGGAGGGCGAGGCAGCCAAGCAGCGCCTCCAGGCCCTGCGCAAGGGCAACACCGCTGAAGCCCCCACGAATCCCACTCAGCCCACCCAATCCCCTCAGCCCACACCCCCTGCCACTCCCGGCAAGCGCCCACTGCGCACCGTCAGCCAGGTGAAGGCTGAAGCTGGCCTCGACCCCGCCAAGAGCGCTGGTCTGGAAATCAGCGCCAAGCCTCACAAGCCGTCGCTCAACGACGCTATCCCTGCAAAGTACAAGCGCTGGCGTAAGCCAGGTACGCCTGATAGCAACAAATAACCCAACGTCAACCATACACATACACACATGAAACAGATTCAAGCATTCGCACTATTCCTTGCACTGCTCCTCATACCAGGTTGGCAATCCGACGTGCAGGCTGCCAGACGGCAGAAGGCACCTGCGCCGGCACAGCCTGTCGTCGAGGTGATGGATGCCTTCCGACAGTACGTTCAGGCCGACCCGTTCCTTGCCGACAAGGCCCAGAAGGACATCAGCAACCAGATAGAGAAATACCTCGACGACCTGCTGAACAGGAAGGACAAGGCTGAATATATCGAGAAGAACAGCCTCAGAGACTATGTCGCCGACCAGCGGCAGAAGCTCGAGGAGTACAAAGGGCAGAGCTCGCTCATCATCGAGAACATCCTCGAACGATACGAAGACCTGGAGGCTCAGATGCGTGTCGCCTACCGTGACTCCATGCAGGTAGCCCTCGACGACAAGTTCACTGCCCTCGACAACAACCTTAAGCGGCTCGACGACGAGATCAACCTAAAGGACGACCCGTCACTCATCGACTGGGAGCACCTGCCCTGGAAGTGGATTGGCATCGCCTTGGGAGCACTACTGCTGCTCATCATCGTCTGTGTCGTCATCAGCAAGAGCAAGAAGGGCGACAAGAAAGGCTATCGCCCTGCGCCCCCCACTCCACGGAGCGCCACGGGCAGCTACGGCGCGCGTCCTGCTGCCGGCGGCCTGCAGACATCGTCCGACGGAGGCATCGTCGTGCGCCGTAAGACGGCAACCATCCTGAAGAAACAGAGCCTCGAGGACGTCATCGACAATCCCAACTACCTGCAGGTGGATGCCATCGACTTCACCTACGAGTCGGCCGTGCGTCGCATGTACATCAAGAACTCGTGCATCGTCGACATCTATAACATGTACGCTGACGACCTGCGCAACCCCGAGAGTCCGAAGGAGGACGGCTGCATGGTGCTCGGCCGATGGGTCCACGACCCTGAAAGCAACGAGTACTATGTCTCGCTGGAGGAGATCGTGCTGCCCGGCGACGATGCCGTCTTTGAAGAGTATGCCCTGAACTTCGGCGGAAAGATCAAGCTGAAGGTGCTCGAGCAGCTGCGCAAGCTGCGCCGTGAGACCAACCTGCAGTACGACCTCACCTGCTGGGTGCACTCCCATCCTGGGCTGGGCGTCTTCTTCAGCAACAGCGACACCTCCGTGCAGGATCAGCTGAAGCATCCCACCCACCCCAACTTCCTCACCGCCATCGTCGTCGACATCCTCACGCCGATGCAGGACTTAGGCATCTTCACCTACCGTCGCGACACGACCATCAACTCAAAGCAAGACCTGAAGAAGATGTATTCGCTCGTGGAGTGGTACCAGTGGGCACAGGACAGCATGAAGACCGCCATCGAGCGCCCCGTGGCCGCCACGCCGAAGGAGTTCACTCCTGTCGACTACTTCAACACGCTTGCCAATGCTGCCGAGCACAACGACAGCTGCTACGGCGTGGAGCTGAGCAAGAACGTCATCGTCGACATCTGTACCGACCTCATCGGACAGGGCGACGACATCATGGCCATGCTTCATGGCGTTGCCAGCCAGCATGGCTCGCAGATAGAATATGTGGCTGAGAAAGTATCGGAGAAGGAGGTGGAGCCCAAGCTCAGCCTCACCGGCTGCTTCATTGCCGCTCCCCACTGCAGCATCCCGACGGTGCGCCGTGCCGTGGCCGACTATCTCGACAGGATCCGCTTCGTGCTGGTCTACACGCCTGGCGACGGTCTGCTGACCACCATCCCCGTCATCAACAGCGACCTCTGCACCGAGGAGAGCTACTACGGAGAACAGAAACTCGAAGATTTGAAATCATGGATAAAACAAGGCAGATAATGATGAAAAAGCTTTTGTTGGCCTGCACCCTGCTAGCAAGCATGATGCAGGCGAGTGCGCAGGACGTGAAGAGCATCCAGTTCTGTGACAAGAAATATGAGTATGCACAGGGTAAGGACAGCATCACGCTGTTCCTGAAGGTGCTCGACAGCGACGGCAACTCCAGCAAGGATGTCAGAGCCAGCGACCTGGAGAAATACCTGGTGATGTATGAGGATGAGAAGCCCATCTCGCCCGACCGCTGCAAGATCAGCGCCCTGAGCTCCGGACAGCGTATCCCCAACGACTTCACCTTCTCGGTGCTTGTCGACATGAGCATTCCCGAAGAGGGAAAGGGACAGATCTACGACGCTGTGGGACAGCTCGTCGAGAGTGCTCCCGACAGCTGCGTCTACCTGTCGTTCTTTGGCGACAACGTGACATCGAGCCAGCTCGTCACGAAGCGCAACTTCAAGGATTTCGAAGCGATGTTCCACCAGCGCTCCGACAACAAGTTCTTCTACGGCGCCCTTTATTCGAAGCTAGCGGAGTTTGCCGAGGAGAAAGCCGAACTGGAGGACTCGGTCATCACCGCCGATGGCTACGAGCGCAACAGCGTCATCGCCAAGCGTGCGAAGATGGCCCAGGACAAGAACCTGCTCTTCGTCTTCACCGAAGGCAACATACGGCCTGCCGACGAGCTGATCTCGTTCATCGAGGTGACCGACTATCAGTCGAACGCCACGCATGTCGTTCCGAAAGTCTACGCGCTGTACTATACCGGTGAGGGCGTCGACGAGAATGTGGAGCTGACGCTGCAAGGAGTGTCGGCCCCCCGCGATGCCAACGGCAGCGTGCTCAGCGATCGCCAAGGAGCCTACAAGCCCAGCAACGACCTGAGCAGTGTGCTCTCGAGCTTCCAGCAGGTGGTGAAGGACGCCATGTACGACTTTGCCTATTCCTATCGTGCCACGAAGGACAAGACGTACACCGGGCTCGTCAACTATACCACTGAGTGGAAAGGCATGGAGGCCGGCAAGGGCGAATACACCATCGGCTCAGCTGAGACGCCCTGGCCTGTGAAGGCCGAGACCACCGGCTCGATCATCACGAAGATCCTCGTGGCCCTGCTCATCGCCCTGCTCACCTATGCCTTCTTCTTCCTCATCATGAAGGTCGTCATCCCCTATGTGAAGTCGAAGCGTTTCACGATGAAGTATTACAAGAAGTATGAGCCCGAGGCCAACGTCCAGCGCCGTATCTGTACCTACTGTCGGCAGGACATCGAACCCGGTCAGCTCGTCGTGACGAAGTGCAAGCACATCATGCACGTCGGGTGCTGGCAGCAGAACGGCTACAAATGTGTGGAGTACGGACAAAACTGTAAGGACGGCATCCAGGACCACGTGGAGTGGAAGGAGATGTTCAGCAAGACATCACTGCGCGAGACCTACCAGACGCTGGCAGGCATCCTCGCTGCCCTGGTCAGCTGGATCATTTTCGAGCTGACGGGCCGCGGCCTGTTCCACGGCATGGGTGCAGGCATCGCCAATGCCTTCTTCACCAACGAGGAGCAGAAGCTGAACCTCATGAACGACTGCACCAACAAGGTATCGGCATTCCTCACCATCGGATTGCTGCTGGGATTCTTCCTGTCACTCGTGTTCCGCTATTTCGACGAGTATCGCAAGAAGGACGCGATGATCTACCTGAAGATTGTCGGGCTATCGCTGCTCTCTGGCATCATCGGCATGGCAGCAATGGCCGTCGGTGGCATCATCTTCTGCCTGCTGCTCTCGGCTGTCGGCACCACCTATATCCCCTGGTACTGCTCGCTGCCGGCCTATATCCTCTTCTCAGTCTGCGTGGCATTAAGCCTGACCATCAAGTCGTCGATTCCCATGAAGAGTGCCTTGCTGGGCGGCCTCATCTCTGCCGGTATCGGATTCCTGGTGCTCATCAGTGGTTCGATAGGCAATGTCGGATGGCTCAACATGCTGCTCGACTTCATCATCTACGGCGGTGGACTGGGAGCATCGCTCGTCACCGTGCGAATGTTGGCTGAGCGCTACTTCCTCATCATCAAGAATGGCGTGAAGGCCGGTCAGAAGATTCCTATCCACAAGTGGATGAACGCCACTGGTGGCGGCAACAAGGTGAGCATTGGTGCTACCGGCGAGTGCGAGGTGCAAATGAACTGGGAGAAGAGCAACAAGGTGGCCAAGGAGCACGTGCAGCTCTATATCGACCAGGTAAAGACGCTGCCCATGCTGAAGGCTCTTGCCACGGGCGTCATCTACAACATGCGCACCGAGCTGCCCATCAGCAAGCCAACGGTTCTCACCAACGGCGACACGTTCAAGATTGGCGACACGATCTTCGAATACGTGGAGAATTAATTTCGGGAGCCCGGGATCCCGAAGCCACGAGATCCCGAAACCCCGAAACCCCGTCTAACCCCGAGCCCCAAAAACTATGGAAAGACAGCAGTACGAATGGGGAGAGGGCGTCTACACGCTCCTCTCCTGGTTCAAGAAAGACAAGGTGAAGAACGCCCGCGTGCTCGTCGCCGGTGCCGGCGCCCTGGGCAACGAGGTAGTGAAAAACCTCGCCCTCTTCGGCATCGGACACATCTACGTTGTCGATTTCGACCGCATCGAGATCTCCAACCTGACGCGATCTGTCCTCTTTCGTGAAGAAGATGCCTTCAGCCATGCGTTCAAGGCCGACATCGTGGCCAAGCGTGCCAGGGAGATCAACCCGCAGATTGAAGTAACGCCCATCGTGGGTAACCTCTTCTCAGAGGTGGGCTTCGGCCTATACCGCTCGGTCGACGTCATCATCGGATGTCTCGACAGCCGTCTGGCCCGCTACCTCCTCAACCGTCTGGCCATGCGGGCAGGCAAGTGCTGGATCGACGGCAGTATCGAGAATCTCACGGGAGCCGTCAAGGTCTATGCCCCTGGAGTGAGCTGCTACGAGTGCGGCCTGTCGCGTGAGGAGTTCAACAACATCATGCTTCGCACAGGCTGTGCCGACGTCGTCCGCACGCAGACAGAGCACGGGCGCATCGCCACCACTCCCATCAGTGCCTCCATCATCGGAGCCATGCAGGTGCAAGAGGCGATGAAGATCATCCACCTTGACAGCTCATCGACACAGGATTCCGCCGACGGCCAGACACCCCAAGAGGAACAGGAGAAGCCCAAGGCGCCACAGCTCATACAGCTGGTGAAGCCCTTGCAGACGACCCAGCGGCCGACGGCCCTCCAGAAGGCTCCTCCCTTCAAGACCCTGCAAGGTAAGATGCTCCGCTATGAAGGCATGACCTGCACCACCAGCATCTATCGCTTTGCTTCTTGGAAGGAAAACTGTCCGGCTCATGAGCGATGGGATGACGTCATCGAGTGCCAGGAGCTATCGGCCGGCATGACCGTTGCCGATGTGCTGGCAAAGCTGCCTGCCTTGCTTGACGTGAAGGTCGTCGAGATCAACATGCGCAACAACAAGTTCATCGACCGAGTCATCTCCGACCAGCCAGAAAAGGTGTTCGAGGTGATGATTCCCGAGTCGAAACTCGACGACTATATCAAGCAGGACACCGAGCTGCGCCAGCTGAGCTACCGAACACTCATCCACAAGAACTTCTACGAGAACATCGACACCTCCTTCCCCTACCAGCAACTCACCCTGCAGCAGATAGGCATCCCGCCATTCGACGTGCTGGAGGTGTCGACAGAGAAGGGCGTGTTCCACATTGAACTTACAGCCGATGCCTTCTGACATTCCACAGATGCTACCCCCCGACATTAATGTCGAGGCGCTGCTACCCTATTACCCTCCGGGGACGTGTAAGGTGTCGTTCAGCGGCTTGCACAAGCGCAACACCTACGGCGACATCATCGAGAGCGAACAGCTGACGAATGGTGCGCTGCACCTCGTGGTGGGTAGGAACAGCCTCTACAACTCCCTGCCGGAGTACATGTTCCACCCCATCGACCGTTTCGACAACCTGCCTAAGTATGAGGAGAAGGAGCGCTTCCAGGAACAGATCGACATGCAGGAGGAAGAGATCAGCAAGGCCTATCTCTTCTTTGCACCCCTCGACGTGCTCCTGCTGAAGCTGCGTGCCGACGCCCGCGCCAGGGTTGAGCCCTACGCCGAGGACGACATCGTGCTGCAGCAGATCATCGGCGACAGCATCACCGAAGAGCAGCGTGCCAACAGGTTCGTACGCCAGCTGTTCCCCTTTCTGCCGCAGTGTAAGACCATCCGTGGCAACCGAACCCTCATCACCCTCATGCTTCGGAAGCTTTTCATGGACGAGGGGATGCGGCTCGAAGTGAGCAGGAAGAGCAAGATGTTCACCGATGAGGAGCCGCGTTACGAGAACCAGCTCGACATGGAGCTCGGAGCATGCTATGTGGGCAACACCTACGAGGACAGCCTCGTCGCCTACGACATCTACTACTGGACCGACGAGATTGCCAACGAGCACTTCCTGGAGTTTCTCGACGAGGTAGAGGTGCTACGTGGCTTCTTGAAGGACTACTTCTTCTCTGTCGAAGAAGACCTCACGTTCAACATCACCCACGACGAGCCGCCGCTGCGACTGTCAGATGAGGTATTCTACAATTACCTGAACTATAATACAAACATATAAACCCATATGCCCAAAAGAATCAGTTGGAAAAAAGGAATGCGCCTCACCGACGAGGTGCTCATGGCTGCTGATGCCTGTACCGCCGATCATATCAGCAAAGCACTCATCATGGGAGCAGCCGGACGCTTCGGACTGCTGCCCTCGCCGAAGCCCTTCCTCCTGCAGCTTAGCATCACAAAGGGCTTCGTCGACGTAGATGCACTCAGCTGCCTGGCCATCACCCGTGGCGGCTATCTTGTCGACGTGCACTTCGACACGAAGTTCACAGGCACGTTCGATGGTCGCCTGCAGATTCCCAACCAGGAAGAGGAGAAGGAATATATCCTCACCGTCAATGTCAGCCCCGACGAGTGGCACGACACCCCCGACGGCTATCGTGAGCCGGCCTATTCGTTCGCACTCATCCCCGCCAAGTCAGCAGTCCCCGACAATGCCATGCCGATCGGACGCATCGTCAACGACGAGGGATGGCGCGAGGACAACGTGCAGTTCGTGCCACCATGCCTCTATCTGTCCTCGCACCCGAGGTTCGAAGAGCTGCATGCTCAGTTCATCGCCTTGCTACGCAACATCGACGAGACGACACGAGGACAAATCGATACCGGCGCCCATGAAGCCATCACCATCTATTGGCCCATCGTACAGCAGATGCTCATCACAGCCAATACCGAGCACGAGCTGATGGCTCCCAACACGCTGCTCGCCTGCGTACAGAAGGTGGTGGGAGCCTTCACCATGGCCTGCGAGCTCGACGAGGTGCTGCAGTTGGAGGATGCTGAGGTATTCCGAAACTATGCACGCGTACCTTATAACTATCGTGTGGCCTACCTGCGCATCAAGCAGGGGCTGGGCATGTGCTACTCCATCGGCCAGAAGATCGAGAAATTCAGCCTTCTGAAGAAGCCCGAGCCAAAGCCGGAGCCTATTCCAGAGCCAAAGCCGGAGCCCATCCCCGAGCCACCTAAACCCGAACCTCCAAAGCCTGATCCTCGCCGTATCTGGGACGGTAAGCGCATATGAGCTTCATCAACACGCCCCTCGCCTATCATGACTCGGGTCTCACCCTGAAGCGTGACATCGCCGACCGTATAGGCATGCTCGACAATCTCATCGAGCTCATCGTTTTCACGCCGCGGGGATCGTTCGTGGGCGACCCTGACTTTGGATTCGAATACTGGAACCACGAGTATGCCAACGTGCACTACCGCGAATTTAACATCAGCCAGACCGGAAAGATTGCCAACGGCCTATACAACGAGGTGACGAAGAAAGAGTGCGAGGACAGTATCCGCATCAGCCTGGCCACCTATGAGCCCATGCTGAAGAATGTCGTCGTATCTATCGAGCTCGACACCGCCGACGGAAAAAACGTCCGCCGGAAGAAGGTTGTATCGAAATACGAGGTCAACGTCGTCGTCGAAGGAAGCCTCGACGACGGCCTGGGCACCGTCGTCCCCTACCGCAAGAGTGTTGTCTTCCTGATCGAGCCAACGGTGAAGCGCTACCACTAGAACACTCTCTACTCCCAGAACAACAATCCCCCTATGGATATAGAACTTCAGAAAAGAATCAACGACGCTGTCATCGCACTTGGACAACTGTCGGCACAGCCCATCGACTTCCAACAGATGGACCCTGTTGCAAAGATGATGCTCGTCGCGCTGGTATGTGAGACGCAAAAGATACAAGACTACGTCGACGGCACTACTGAGCGTATCGTCGACCGCTTCTGCGTCGACTTCATCCCCCGTCAGAACGTCGAGGCCACGCCTGCCGTCTGCCTGCTATGCCCAGAGCTGAAAGCACGGAGCGGCGGGGCAATGGCTACCACAGGATCGGGCGACATCTTCAGCTATAAGATGCCCAACAGCAAGCTGCCGCTCAACTATATTCCCATTTTCAACACCACCCTCCTGCCCCACAGCGGTCTGTATCTGCTCAACCAGCGCATCCTCCGTCATGGCGGCGATGCCATCAACATCAGCATGGAGAAGCCAAACCGCCTGTGGGTAGGCATCAAGACTGCCACGGAGGTCGACAGCCTCAAAGGAATCTCCATGCTCATACGAGGCACGGAAGGAGTGATGCCCAGCCACATCAGCGTCGCCACAGTAGGCCAGGAGCTCGACTTCTCCACCATGAGCGAGATGGAAAATATCGAGATGGCTGAGCCCTTCGATGCCCAGCAGGGCTCCAACCAGTTCTTCTCACTCATCGAGAACTGGAAGGAGAACCTGCTCAACATCGACAATGCGGCCCTCCTTTATATCACCGACGAAGCCGTCGACCGCGACCTCTTCAAGCCGCGCCCCTATCCACGACAGTTCCAGCAGTGGCTCGAGAGCGAAGTGCTCGACTATTTCGAGCCTTCCACCATCTGGCTGCGCCTGGACTTCCCCGAAGGCTTCGACGTGCCCGACGACTGCCAGGTGATGCTCAACACGCTGCCTGTGACCAATATCGATGTCAACTCGCTCATGCTCACGCAGACGCAGCCCATCGCCAAGTTGCAGAAGACCGACGAGTCGTTCTTCCTGCGCATCCTCGAGACCAGCGCCTCGAGCCATCGCCAGGGCTTCGCCATGACCAACGACGAGATCATCGTACGCGACTTCGATGCCCAGTGCTACAACAACGGGCATCTCTATCGCGACGTTCGAAACCTCTACAACCGCTTCATCGACGACTACTATGCTTTCATCGAGTACAACGGCATCAAGGATGGTGAGGTGCTCCGACAGTTGCGCGAGACCATCAACAAACTCGGAAAGAGCGTCGGGCAACAGAACGAGAAATTCAAGTTCGACAGTGGCACCTACGTCATGAAGAACATGAGCCAATATCCGCCCACATCGTCGACACGCGTCAGCTATATCACCACCATGGGACGTATCGGCAACACCCCGCGTGCCGGCGAGCAGCTCGAGAACAAGAAGAACCCTGCACTCGAACAGAAAGCCGACATCGTCGTCTCGGCCATGGGAGGAACGGACAAGGCAACAGCCGATGAACGCTATGAGCAGCTACGCTACTATGCCCTCACCAACGATCGCCTATACACTCGCATGGACATCGATGCCTTCCTGCGCAAAGAGCTCCTGGCGGAGTTCGGCAAGGAAGAGTTCCGGCGTATATTTATCAAGATCAGCATCGAGGGAGCCGGTGGTGCCGACAGCCTTCAGCGAGGACTCTACATCGACATCGAGTTCAAGGACCGCAAGAACTACGAGCACGCCCGACGTATGTCCTTCGACCATCTGCTGCTGCAGCGCATACGCAACAAGTCATGCATCGCTATGCCTATTCATATCAAACTAAGAAACCTCGAGGAATGAAACGCATCATCAGCATCGTCATCCTTGCCGTCACGGCACTGCCGGCAATGCTCCGTGCACAGTCGTCGGCCGACATCCTGGCCTATATCGACAAGTACAAGCAGATAGCCCTCGACCAGGAACGGCAGTACGGCATCCCGGCACCCATCACCCTCGCTCAGGGAATCCTGGAGTCGGGGGCTGGCAAGAGCGGACTGACACGCAACTCCAACAACCATTTCGGCGTGAAGGCCCTCGGCGGATGGAGCGGCGGCGTCTACAAGGCATGGGACGACGAGCCGCAGAAGAGCTCCTTCCGCGTCTATGCCTCAGCAGCAGAGTCGTTCCGCGACCACTCCCTCGTGCTGAAGAACAGCAGCCGCTATCGCAGCCTCTTCTCGAAAAGCATCTATGACTATCGCGGATGGGCCATCGGCCTGCAACGCGCCGGATATGCCACTGCCAAGAACTATGCCGCCGCCCTCATAGGATTTATCGACACCTATCGACTCTATGCCATCAACGGCGGCGTGAAGCTACGGGCTGGCAAGACCGTCATCATCAAGCAGGCGGCCAGCACGGCAACGCCCACCTTCGACGAATCGTGCCAGATGAATGACGAGGAGCAATCGGAAGAGGAGCAGACCGTCCAGAAAGCCATCACCCGCTATGTCGTCGAGATCAACGACATCAGCTGCACCATCCTCTACCCCGGCACTACCCTCTCCTCCATTGCCATGCAGTACGACATTCCGAAGGACAAGCTTTTGGAGTTCAACGAAGTAGTCGTAGAGGAGGAGTTGCACGAAGGCGACATCATCTTCCTCGACCGCAAGAAGAAAAAGTACGAAGGCGCGAAAGACTTCTACTACGTCCGCCCCGACGACACGCTCTACTCCATCTCGCAAGAGTACGGCATCAAAGTCACCAATCTGGCAAAGATGAACGACATGGACATCTCCGAGAAGCTCTACGAGGGCACAAAGCTGCGCCTCAAATAATACCGTGATACCGAGATACCGAGAAATCGAAAAAAAGAAATTAAAAGAAACAATGCTCGACCTTGAACTTTTCGCCGCTAGCGGCAAACCATTCGACAGCCACTACATGCTGATCCGTCCGCTCAGTACAGATGGCGGAACAGCCGACGTATGGCTGGCACTCGACCTGAACACCGTCAAAGACCAGTCCGCGTTGGGGAACATCACCCGACTCCCCGACGACGAGATAGAGAAGTACGGACTTATTGTCGCCATCAAGATCTATCGCCCACAGAACGCGCTCGACATCGAAGGCGAGCAGCGCTTCAGAGAGGAGTATATGATTGTGTTCAACTGTCACCACACCAATCTGATCCACCCTACACACTTCTCCATCTATCACGACACGCCCTATCTTGTGCTGCCCTACTGCAAGCAGGGCTCTTCCGACCAGTTCGTCGGCAACATGACCGACCCCGACATGGTGTGGAAGTTCATTGGCGACGTATCGGCAGGATTGGCGTATCTACACGCACTCAACCCGCCCATCATCCACCAGGATGTCAAACCAGGCAATGTGCTAATCGACGACAACAACAACTACTCCATCACCGACTTCGGCATCAGTGCCAAACACGGCGGAGGAGCAAGCGACACCAGCGAGGAAGAGGAGCGGAGCGGCACGATGGCATATATGTCGCCAGAGCGTTTCCAGGAAGGAACGGAGCCTAGTGCCCCTGGCGACATCTGGGCACTCGGTGCCACACTCTGCGAGCTCATCACTGGCAAGATGCCCTTCAACGAGGAGGGGGGATGGGCACAAGTTGAGCAGCAGTCGCCGATGCCCGACCTGCCAGGCATGCCCCCCGACATTCTCCGGCTGGTACACGCATGTCTGGACATCGACCCAGAGAAACGACCCACGGCGCAATATATCAGCGAGGCAGCACAAGCCCGACAGTACCCCATCAAGCGGAAGAAGACCGGGCTCATCGTCACGCTCATCGCACTCTGCGCCCTGCTCATCGGCGTGGCAGCCTCATTCCTTCTGCCCAAGGACGAGAAGGTTCAGATCATCAAGGAGGCTGAGCAACGCCTGCCACCCGAGGTGGTGTATGCTACGGCCATAGCTCAGATGAGCTATGCCGATGCCGACTCGCTGCAAGCTGGCATCAACCTCATGGACAGCCTCAGCGCCACCAACTACGTTCCCGCACTCTATCAGATGGCATTCACCTACGGATGGTATTCCGACAGCGTCTCTGTCAACCGCAAGCAGCTGCTCGGCATCGACATCTTCACCAGCGGCGACAGTAAATACCTGCCTAAGAGCGACAGATGGAGCAACAAGGCCGTTGCGCTCTTCACCAACATCCTCGAGCAGAACGACACTGCCCATGCCAGCCTCAATGCCGATGCTGCCTATCGCCTGGCCTGCTACTATGAGGTTCCCAACAGCATTTTCCAGCGCAACGAGGAGAAAGCGAAGAAGTTCCTGCTCATCGCCAAGGACTGGGCAGAGATAGCTGCCGACGCCACCCTCCTGGAACGCGTAAAAGGCGGACTGGAGCGGCTTGGAGTGAAATACTGAGATCACGAAAAAACATATTATCTGACGAACATCTTGCATCATGACACACCACGCAACTCGTCCGAATAGAGTCCACAGAAGTCCGTGGCTTCTACTATTGGCTATCATCGCACCATTGTCAGTTCATGCACAGGTGGCGCAGTGGCTCATCCCTCCCCATTTCGACGAGATAGAGTTTCCTGCCGATGCCAACATCGCCATCACCGACTCGGCTAACGTCTCCACCATTTGGAGCCTGAAGGGTCGCCGCCTGCTCACCACTACCGAGATGGTGCACCCCTACTCCGACGGCCATGTCGTCACCACAGGCTACGACGATGCCTATATCACCGGCATCTACGATGCCAATGGCACGCCGGTACCCTTCGAGAAGGTACAGCTGGGATGGGGCTACCCCTGTTTCCACGACGGTCATCTGCTTGTCCACGACGGCCACTATTTCCACTATATGGATGTCAACGGCAATGTCGACAACACCCTGTTCTGGCGAGCCTATCCCTTCTCGCAAGGCTATGCCTCATGCTTCACCTTCAAGGACCTGCGCAAGCAGAAAGACCCGTACTATCTGCTCATCGGCCGTGACCTCAGGCCTGTCGCCCTCTCTCTGGAAGGGAAGGCGTTGGGGCAGGATGATCCTGAGTTCATCTCGTCCTTCAACGACGAGGGGATGGCCATCATTGCCATTAAGCATCGCCTCTACCGCATCGATGCCGCCACCCTTGGCATCACCCCTTTCTATGCCGACGAGCAGGCAGAGAGCCAGAAGAGTCAAGCACGTGTCGACGGCGATGTCAGCCAGTGGCTCACCAACCGCGAGGATTCGGCCCTCATCAAAGCGAAATGCGGGAAGACGACAGTGCAAATCACGCTCGACGATATGCTACGCCCGCTCGCCGTCACCACTGACGGCCGTCGCCATGAGTACCAGCGGAAGAGTGGCATACGTTTCGACGACAACTCCACCTTCACCACTCGAGAGACGCCAAGCGGCAAAGTCGGTTTTATGCAAGGCGACCGCGAGCTGCTGCCTCCCCAGTTCGACAAGGCGCTCTACATTTTCGGACAGCGTGCCCTCGTCGTCTTCAACGGAAAGTACGGCCTGCTGGAGATCCATCCCGACGACAGTCTGCGCCTCAGCCTGAACAAGGGCAATCCTGTTGCCTTCCGTCACCGCCGTTTCGACACAACCATCCGCATCGACATGCCCAGCTATATCAATCCCGACGACACCAGCATCGAGCTCGACGGTCAGGCCGACTGCGTCATCGACAAGATATCGAAGGCCACACGGACCACGGAGTTTGGCAATTCGGTAGAATATAAGTGCGTGCTCAACATCCCACAGACCATCCCCGACGACGAGACCATAGAGCTCACCTATCCTCTCTATATCGTCCACGAGGGCCTGCGCACGCCACTCACTTCCGTCAAGGTCGACGCCTGGCGTTATAAGTACCACAACGTCGACGTCAGCAACAAAGAGTCGTCCATCGCCAACGGCTCGCTCACCTTCTGCACCGATATCAGTGCTGAGCGCCTGCCGGGCGAGGACCTCTATCCCTACACCTGCAAGCTCGTCACCGAGTCGCTGCGATGGGAGTTCGTCGAGAAGGTCTCAGAGACACGCTACAAGTGGAAGGTCTACGACCTGAAGGAAGGTACCAACAACATCATCGTACAGATTCTTGAGGACGGCTGCCCGCCTGCCGACTACACGTTCGAGGTCGACTATCAGCGACCTGTCGTCCCCACTGCCACCAACACTCCCGTCGTGCTAAAGGAGAAGAAGAAGAAGGCGACCACGCCTCCCGTCAAGCGTCATCTTGAGATCTAACCATCCGCACCGCCATGAAAATCAGCATCTCAGCAACCACCGACGTGGGCCGTGGGCGTGAGAACAACGAGGACGCCTTCGTCTTCTGCCCCGACCTCTCCAACCCGCAGTGGCATCTCAGCGACACCGATGGCTACATCCCCCTCGGCCCTCTGGGCACACTCATCATCGTCGCCGACGGCATGGGTGGTGCCAATGCCGGCGAGGTAGCATCGGCCGTCGCCACACAGACCATCCGCGAGGTTTTCACCTCAGCGCCACTCGCCGACATCATCACAAGCGACGACAGCATACGGCAGCTCCTCGCGCATGCCATCAAAAAGGCTGACGAGGCCATCAACCTCAAGGTCTTCGACAGCCCCGACACAGCTGGCATGGGCACCACCATCGTCGTCTGCTGGATTACTCCGGCAAAAGCTTATGCCGCCTGGTGTGGCGACAGTCGCTGCTATCGTTATAACGATGTTGAGGGACTGCTGCCGCTCACCAAGGACCACTCCTACGTGCAGGAGCTCATCGACCGTGGTGAGCTCACCGAGGAGCAGGCATTCACCCATCCCGACAACAACATCATCACACGCGGCCTTGGCGACTTCGACACACTGGTGGCACCAGACATCAACGTCAGCGCCGTCAGCCCTTCCGACGTGTTCCTTCTCTGCTCCGACGGCCTGTGCGGATACTGCACCAACGACCAGATAGCCGCCATCCTCGCTGAGGGTCACGGCAACACCCGACGCTGCGCACAGCACTTACTGCAGAAGGCACTCGACGTGCCGGGCGACGACAACATCTGCATCGTCGTTGCCTCTGTCCTCGACGACGCGGCCTCCCCCCGCAGCGAGTCCTCCATCCGACATTTCTTCTCCAGGCTATTCGGCTGATTCCTTATCTTCGGTCGCACAGCGATAGACATAGAAAGACGAAGGGGGTGTGTCAAAATAGGCACACCCTCCTTCGTTCTATACCCAGTCTCCCTAGGACATCTTCAGCATCTTACGTCGTACGTTATTAAGCAGGGAGGTGTAGAGCGTGTAGTGGCTCACAGAGAGATTTGAATGCATGACGAAATACCACGCCACGACATTGGATGAGTAGATGAAGACACCCTGATGGATCAACTCCGCCAAGTCGTCGTAGAAACGCTCATAGGGGAAAGACTCAAGGTAAAAGTCGAAGCGGGCAATCTCCAGGCTCGGCTGGCTGGAATGCTCCATAAGCAGCAGGCGCCAACGATCGATAGCGGCGCTCAGCAGAGCATAGCCATCGGGCTTCGCCAAAGCCGACAGTGGCGACTCGTCGAGGAAGGGCAGGCGCTTGGGCATCCTGCTCGCCTGAATTCCTCGTTCGGCAACCATGGCCTCGAGCATCTCGACTCTTCGAGTCAGCAGTTCGAGTTTCTCAGTCCACTGTTCTTCGCTCATTGCTATCGTTTGTTTTCTTGATAGTTATGGTGTCAATGCTAGTTGGCTAGTTTCTTCACCCGCTGCAGCTTCTCGGTGTTCGCCTTTACGACGTAGACGCCACCTGAGGGCAGTCGGAAGCGATGCTCAGCAGTGCCGGGAGCAGAGCGGTAGACGAGGCGTCCGCCAGCATCATAGGCACGCACCTCGGTGATGGGATCGCCGGTGGAAGAGAAGACGCTGACGATGCCTCCTATGTCGACCACCTGAAGCGTGCTCTCAGCGATGGCATCCTCAATCTCACTTCCCTTGACGATGAAGAAGCGATTCTGAGTACGTCCTGGCATGCTCGTCGAGAAGCCCGAGCGGAGGGGCACAGCCTGGTCGGTCTTCGCATCATAGAGCATGATGCTGTCGCCAAGAGTCTCCACTCCGTGGAAGGTCACTGCGACAGGTTCGTCGCTGTTGCTCTCAATACCGATGGGCAGTGTCATGAAGTCGTGGATACGGTTGATGCTCGTTGCCAGACGGCCTGTCAGCGTGTAGACGACGGGAATGTTAGAGGTGATGTCACTCACGACGAACGTCTCGAGGTCTTCCTCAGGCATGAACTTATTGCTGGCCTGTTCGCTCATCATCACGCGGGCCTCACTGCTGTTGCCGCCGCGCTGAGCACTGATTGTCATCCACAGACGTGAGCCGCCGCCAGTAGAACTTCCCGAGGGAACAGTTCTTGGCGTATGCACCATCATGTCAGTGGTGTACTTCAGAGTCAGCTGGTTCAAGTCTTTTCCATCAACATCTTTCTTCTTGACAAAGAAGGCGTAACGTGGAGGAACAATTGTGTTGCCCTGCAGGTCAGTACCTGTACCGCTGTCGAAGCCGGCAAAGTTCATGTCAGTCCAATTCCATGTAGCGCCTGAAGGCTGCGTAGCAAGGTATGAGGTGGTCAGCGATGCGTCATCCGGATCGATGTCACTACCCTTCATCACCAGATAGTAGGCGTAGATCGAGTCCTTATTCAGTTCGAAGAACTTTTTCATGTCGAGTCCGCTGATGAACGGGTTACCAGCCAGGAAGTAGCCCATGCTGCCCTGTCCCTCGTTCTTTAGCGTCACCGTATATTCAGTAGGCAGCGCCGTAGCATCAGGATCCTCGGTTGTTGGAGCAGCAACAGGCGTCGTGAAATAGTCGGAACGCAGGCGACCGCGGTTGTCAAGCTTAACGGTGTTATCAGCTGTTGCTCCCTGAAGCATTGGGCGACCATCGTTGATATACACACGCACGCGGCGCACGAGTTGGTAGCTCTTACCCCAGTCCCAGATATCGTAGTACTGGTCGTCCTTCGGCAGGCGGAAGATGGTCTTCACCTTCTCATCATTATGAGGTTTGAAGTTATTGATTGGCATCACGCTGAAGCCACCCTGATCGTAGGGCACGGTATGGTCGTTGTGAGCACCGCTCCATGAGCCGCGTACTGCCACATTAATCTTACTATCACCGAAGGGCTTATAGACCAAGCGATTGAGGTAATCATCTGCATTGGTCTGCTGCCACTCAAAATGATTTCCACCATCTGGTGACGACCAGTTACCCAGTCCTGAATCGCCTGTCTCTGCCTGCGAGGCATCATTGGCACTCCACACGGCACCACGCTCATAGAGCACAGCCTTTGCCTTATCCCACTGACGCTGATAGACGGCGGGAGCGAAACGGTCGTAGCCGAGGTTGTAGGTACCTGTAGCACTAGTGATAGAAGCCACTGGCAGTCCGTCGAAGGTGATAGGCTCGAAGTAAGTGGTCTCCTGACGTCCACTCCACGTTGGTGCGTACCACTCACCTGAGAGTGTTCCCTGCAGTGGCGAGCTCACGAGATGCCACTGGTTCTTCGGCAGTGCGAACTCCACCCAAGCCTTATTATAATCAAGCAGGTGGGCATTGACGAGCTCCGTCTCCGACTGGAAAGCAATGCTATCGCAAACATTGTCGTTATACAGCTCAGTCACCATATCGCCCAAAGCTCGATATGTCCAAGCAGAGTGTGCAGTGATACTATCCTGTACCCACTCATGCGCCTGGAAGTCGTAGCGGATAAGCGGAGAGGCTGTTGGACGAAGGGCAGGGAATCCCGTCTTCACTCCATTTACGACTTCATCGCCATCATCATAAAGCTCAGAAGCAGGCTTCACCTTCATTGATGTTGACGTTTCCGAGGAAACTGGGTTAGTTGACGGATCGATGCTCTGTGTTGCAACCTGACCGAAGTTTTCACTTGTCATCATCAGGATATTCGTGCAATAGAGAGGTGCAAAGCCTTGCTTACGACTACGGTCAGCTGGTGTAATGAAGTTTGTTTTAGTTGGATCATCACCCTGCTTTCCATTAGGCAGGTAATGTCTCAGATCTGTACCATTGCCAGCATACAGCTCATCATAGTCGGCACGACGCCAGTTTTCATCATTACTCCAGTCGGTATTATCAGCACCACCAGTCCAAACCTGATAGTCAGGCACAATCTTGATGATGATATCAGCATTACCGTTACAAGTGAACTGATAACCTGCATTCAAATCCTCAACGAAGTAATAACGTAAGGTATAGCTGTAGCCTTCGCGTACCTGGAACTCCTTGTCAAAGTGAATCTTCAACAATCGTTCTACCTCACCTTGAGTCCAATAATTGTCATGCTTACCTACCAAGTAGTCAACTTTACCGACAGCAGGCGGCCAGGCATTGTTCTCATCCATCACAATGTTCTTCATGATGTAAGCCTGCATAAGACTATCGGTAGAGTTAGCAATTCTCACTTTAAGGAGGTCACTGCCAGCATCCGCCATCTTAACACCTGTACAAGAAGGCGTCACCACATTGATGTCACGCAAAGGAATATGTAACTCCTTATAATTTCCATCCCCATGATCGACCAGCTTCTCAAACTGACTCTTAGAGATTCGCAAGCTCAGCGTACCAAGATTAGAAGGATAGTGCTTCTCGCTGAAGCCCACCTGCATGTGGGGTGCGTGGTCACTTACCCTCACCTTGAATGGCTGCGGCTCAGCACAGATATATACAAAGTCTTTTGCAGCCTCATTTATGTTCGCCTCGATAGGAATAGCAACGAACTTCACATATTTAATGGTGTCACCAAGGTAAATCTCATTGACCACATTAGTTTCATTGATCTGGACATCCACAATCTTGGTATGGATATAGAGTTGTGGTTTGCTGCCATCTGCAGGATTGGCCAATGAACGCAGATAATCCAGCATCCTAGGCGTAAAGGGTTGGATATTCTGATAAAGTGGATTCTGACCGAACCTGATATTTGGATCACTGAGGCTGGTCACATCAGGATTCATGAAGCGGAAGCATCTGACGGCATCGTAAAGATATAACTCCTTTTCTATGCCATTCTCAGTATAGGTAATATGCTGCTGCATATAATTCTCCACAGTAGCAGGAATACTGTCCACGCCCTCCGACTTCGGGACGCCCAGCCACCAGTCGAAATAGACCTCATCCATGATAACATAATCACCCGGATGATGAGTGCCATCATCGTCAGTATAACCTTCTTTCTTGGTATAGCCGGCAAGCTCCATGGCAAAAGTCTGGGTGGTGTATTCGCAGAACTCCAGATCCTCAATAGCAAGGCCTCCGATGGTTCCTACAATTTCAACCTTGGGCACAAACCATAAGATGGATCGGTTGGAGCACTCGTTCAGCACGTTGAACAGCTGGTCGGTGACAAAGTTCATATTATCAAGCTCAGTATCCGTCATCGGGTTCTTGCCGTGAACCATTGTCAGCAGCGCATAGTTGTGATAGAACTCCCACTCAAAGCCACCCATCGCACCGTTGAAGATGAGTCGACGCTGGCCGTTGGCAGCCGTTGCCCCATAAACGGTGTTATCCGTGTCGAGAGCCATCTGTGCGAACGAAAACTCGGGGTGATCCTCAAAATATGGACTCCATTGGAAATTACCGTAGGCAATCTTATGAGTCTCCGTGTCGCGCATGATTGACGCGACGAAAGCAGCTCTATAGACATCGCGATACTCCTCCACGTCGTAACGGCCGGTATTGATATTCTCCTGCAGCTCCAGTCCAGTGACGGTGATTCCCTTATCTGCCAGACCCTGCTGGAACATCAGCAGGAAGTTGTCCCAGTCGAGATAGATGAACGAGAGGTATTGCTTGTCGGCATCAGCCACCGAGCTGGTGGCCTCGTCAAGACCCGTGGATAACAGCAGGCTCTCGAAATTGGTCTCCAGCTGAATGACGTTCAGGTCGCCACCGCAGAGCGGAGTCGTCAACTGAGGTCCTACTTCAGGCAACTGGGCATACACCCACACATCATCAAGGAAGTAGTCACCACCAGAGGTTGAAGCGCAATTGTTTTCAATCTTCAGTTCATAGCTCACACAAGGATCGTTGAGGAAGAACTCAAAGTAGAACTGTTGCCAGCAATATCCATCTGACCCTGCTGCAGTAGAGTTAGTTAGATCGGTTGCTCCATAACTTCTATAATACTGACTGATCTGACCTGGGCAGAACGCATAAACCACCTTATCCGGTTGTCCCGGTGTTTTACCAATCACCTTCAGGATAACGCTGCCTGGAACAGTAGTAGCACTGGCTGCAATAGCAGACATCCAGCCTGAGCACATCATCTTCGTACCCATACAGAATGTACCTGTAAACGGCACGCTGGCTACTGTACCAGGTAGGTCGGAGGCATCAATGTAGAGGAAACCAGATTCTAAGTTAGGGTTAAGAATTTCACCGGTTTTCCTACTAACAGGATTTATGTCTAGTGTTTGATGAGCTGTGTTACCAACACCATACTCACCCCATACACAATAGTTAAATACATTATTTCCAAAAGGAGCAAAGGCATAGTTTGACTTTTGAGGGTTCAAAGGCAAAGCAGAATTGTTTGCTATTGTAAGGTTACCTGCAGTGTTACCTGGATAAGTCGTCGTGCCCGTAGGAGTAACAAAAGTCTGTCCCTTAGGATAGTCGAAATCGATATGTGCGACAGGATCCTTGCCGCCTACCAACTCGCGAAGTCCCTGAGGTGAACGAGGTTGCAACTCCTGTTGAGCGTTGGCGCCTACAACATCCATCCATGGATAAACTTCACTATTATCGTCGAAGATAAGGGTAAACTTTGCCAATTGGAATCGTGTGGTACTGTTAGCACCGGTACGGGCATACACCTTGATCTCTGCATAACCACCAGAGGGAACCACTCCACTTGCAGGATATTGGAACTCTACCAATCGACGGCGATGGGTTGCGGCATTAGCGTAGTCTGGATTAGTTGGAGCATTGATAAACGCTGCATTTCTGATACCGGCATTATTATAATTAGTTATCTCAATTTGAACATAATCATTGCTCGTGATATTCTGCAGGTTCTCGTCAGCAGTATTATTTGGATTACCATTAGTATAGAACCAATAATCCCATAACTCCAAATCCAGAGGCACGAGATCAGCCCTAATGGTGTTATAAGCATTAGAGATACGGCGTGTGGGGAAGTGGATTGTCTGCTCTTCCAGCCAATTATTGCTGCCGTAAGTCATTGCCGTAAGTTTGCGTGCCATTACGTTGGCATCGACCAATTCAAAATAATGACGAAGGGTCAGCGAAGGCTCAGTGAGATTACCTGCGTTGGCACCATTAGCTTGGCCTGGATTCTGATATGCCAAATCACTATATCGTGATAAGTCTGCACCAATAACGAGACGGTCTTGCCCATTGGGGAGGCGAACTTGAATACTATGTGTGACAGTTTCAGTGTTATTGTTATTGGCTATTCGCTTGACACCACTTCCCATCACCAAACCATTATTGTAAACAAAAGCACGCTTATTGGAATTATAGATACCATTGTGCAGAGGCATCTCATTGGTGCCATTATAGTAATACCAACGCTGGTAATTAGTGTGCTGAGAAGCAGTTCCGGCATTATTAGTAGTAAGGAAAACACGTGACCATTCGTTATGCCTCACATAATGAGTAACACGGTATTCCGAGATATTCTGCACTTGAATTCCGCTATAGGGATTCGCCTTCATGCCCTCCCCCTTCTGCAAGAACTCTGGGGGGATGGTGGCATCCATTGCGTCTGCTCTGTTTGCGATATATCCTTGCTTATGTACGACTTTAGCATTCACGCGCGTACCATTACTATACTGCTGAGCCAGCACACTGCCGTGCATGGCAATGCCTGCGACGAGCAGCATGGCCATGCGCCGGAAGTGTCTATAGGAACAATATTTGGTATTCATCATTATCTGCTCCTGTTTTTAACTTTGCTTGTAAATATTATAGTTGAACTGGTAGGCGAAGCCACCGAGTCGGAGCTTGATGGTAACGGTGACCAGTCCGTTCTTTGTGTCATTGTTGACGAGCTCGCCCACGATGTCGCCCGAGGGAAGCTGTACGAAGCGCTGCTGGAAGATGTCGAGGGCACCTGTCATCACGATGCCCGTGCCAGTCTCTGGGTCGATGGACTCTGCCACATTACCATTCACGGTATAAGGCTCTCCCGGCAACTTAAACGTCACGTCGCCATCGTCGAATCCGCGCCATACGCCCTCTGCGTCAGCATTGTTACGGAACATGGGGCGCAGGAAGATGTAACCGCCTGAGTTGAACGTGATGCTCAGCGCATCGGCCGAGAGCACACGCGACTGGAAGCCGGCGATGGGCGGGAAGGGCAGTGCCTCGATGCGGAAGGTCCAGTCGGTGAACATGATGGGCAGCTTGATCCAGTCGTTGCGGCGGATATAGTCGAAGCCGTTGGTGACGCCCGTCTTCCAGGCATTGCCGCTGGTCTGGCTGTTCACGGTGAAGCCATAGCGCATCTCCTCTACAGTGGTCTCATCGCTCGTTGCCTGGTCTACACGTGTTCGCTGCACGCTAATGCGGATGGAGTATTGGTTTTTCGTGGCCGTGGCTGTGGCGTTGGTCTCGTTGACGTAGATGTAGGTGGTCTGTGTGGCAGGCTCAGCCTCTTCCTCGGTGCTCTTGCCCGCCAGTATGAGCGGTGAGGCGAATTCCATCTTATACGATGTGGAGTCGCTGGTGTCGATGGTGGAGGGATTGTCGAGCTCGAAGAGGCTGACACCGGTGGTGGTCAGCGGATAGACCTCGTATCCCACAACCTTCATCTCCTGCTGCGAGTTGTTGATGAAAGTCAGCTCGAGCTTTGCCATCGTGCGGATCAATTCTATCTCGAACGACTGGTTCTCGCGCTCGGCGACGGTGACGGCCTGTCCGCCGATGTGGCTGCTCATGGGAATGTTCTCCGTCCACCCGTTGGTGGTGGAGAGCTTTCTGTTCGTCAGGTCGGGCATCGGCTGTCCTTTCACGATGCCTAACGAAGCGAACGTAGTACCCTCTGAGGGCAGGTTGGCAAAGGCGTAGGCCGTATAGTTGCCTGCAGGCAGGAAGAAGCGGAAGGTGTGCTCCTCGGCGCCGAGGGCATCGCTGTGTATGAGTTCCTCCACGATGCCACCTTCATCGACGAAAGCCACCCAGTACTCGTGGATGAGCTCTACCGTGGGAGCTTCGTAGACGGGGTCGAGCCAGTCGCCGTCGGCACGGGTGGCACGCTGATATGGAGCGGTGAGACGAATCTCCACCACCCCCTTTCCTTCGGGTATTGCCTGCTCGTCTTCGCTGCAGGCTACCATCACGACGATGGCAGCCAGTGCCAGCAGGCAGTTGATGTTGAAATATTTCTTCATACTCGTTTAGACATAGATGATGGGATGCTCCACGGCAATCCACTTCTTGACGTAGATACGGGCCTTCATCTCCTCGGGGCCGCGATAGTCGGGCGTGGGGGTGCCAGGTCCGGATGCCGACTGGAGGGTGAAGCGATAGATATTGTTGCGCACGATGCCGTACTCCATCTTGTCGTGTACGACCTCCACATTGTTAGAGTGACGCATATAGATGAAGTAGTAGCACACGCCGCCGACGTACTCCGTGACCTTGCCGAAACGCCCCTTGGCAGTGTTCGTAGCGTAGGCCTCGGCATCCGTCTTATTCTTGAAATAGAGGCGCTGCGTCTCGTCGATGCCCTTCTGGTTGTACTCCACCAGATAGAAGGTCGTACCCAGCTCGTACGTGCCCGGGGTCAGTCCGTCGGAGACGGCGCTCACGCCGTCGGTCGTCTCCATCAGCGTGCCGTCCTGCTCCGGATCGTAGGCTGTATAGTAGTTTTTCTGCGGGGCATAGCGGCACTGCAGGGCGACGCCCGTGGAGTATTCGGCGCACGCCATATCGGCAGCGTAGGTATTCTCGTTGACATAGCCCAGGATGACGGGCGACTTGGTATTCTCAATCGTCGGCACCTTTGAGGCATCGGTAGCCAGCAGTGCTGCAACATTGCTGATGCGGCTGTCGCCGAAGAGTGTGGCGGGCAATGCCTCGCGGTTGGCTACGGTCTTCTGCACGGAATAGGGGTCGATGACGTAGTTGGTGGCGATGCCGCGCGGCGTTGGCGTCTCGTCGCCCAGGTAGACGACGTTCGTGCCGTTGATATCGTCGGCCACTCGCTTGATATAATAGGAGGGCTTCTGGCTGCCGTTGACGATGGCCATGCGGTCGAGGTAGAGGAAAGCCAGCGTGGTGGTAACGCCGTCTTTGGTATTATTCAGCGGGTAGCGTATGCCGTCGGAGGTGATTTCCGTACCTGTAGGATAGTAGTCGATGCGGGCAGCCATGCGTTCGATGGAGACATGCAGGCGATAGGGATCGTCGAACGCCCCGGAGCCCGTCTCGTAGTACTGGTCGTTCTCGTTGCTCATGACGAAGCGTGTGGGATTGGGCGTATCGGCAGTGGGTGCCGTCCATGTCCGCTGGGGTATTCCGTCGCGCAGTGCGCCCAGCGTCTGGTAGCTCGTGAGGTCGCCGTTGTTGGCCACCACGATAAACCGGAATATCTTGGGATTGATCTCGTCGCGGCTGGCAATAATGGGGATCGAGAAGGTGTAGGTCAGCACATCTTTCAGCACGTCGTACGGCTTCAGCCGTAGGTTTTCCTCGCGGATGGAGTCAATTCTTGCCACCTCTTCGTCGCTGAAGTATCGGCTTCCGAAGAAGGGGGTGTTGGCAGCAGCATTGACACCGTTGCCACCTCCGAGTACAAATACCGTGAAGTTGTGCAGCTGGTTCTCGTACTCTCGTCCGTACTCCCATCCGTCGCCCTCCTCTCCGCCGTTGGGTACGGCTCGGGTGACAGTGCTTCCCGCTACGTCGAAGGTCATCTCGACATAGAGGCTGTCACTGCTGCCGCTGACGTAGTCCTGATAGCTGCCGTCGTAGTCGCGGCAGGCTGTCAGCGTACCCAGCAGAGCCAGTGGAGGTAGTATATATTGGAGCAGTTTCATACTGTCGTTATTGTCTTTTTTTTAGAAGGTCTAATCGAGCGTTACGTTCTGGATTCGCAATGTCCACGGCAGCGAGTGGATGCCGAGGGCGATGAAGTTCCACTGGCCGCCGACGAGGATAAAGTCGAGGCGATAGTCGTAAGCTCTGTCGAGGAACTCCTGCGGACTATAGGCGTAGCGCTCGAAGGCGCCGCGTCCCTGCTGCAGGATCTCGGGCAGGTTGATGGCAGCCACCTGGTGGCCGTCGGGTCGATAGTTGATGTAGAGCATGGCGGGAGCCACCGCGCTGTCGCCCTGTCGGAGCATGAGGCGGTTGAAGTCGATGTCGGCGTGTGCCGACTCCTCCACGCTGTCGTCGCCGGCGGGGCGGCTTTCGTAGCTCTTTGCCGCCGTGCGGCTATAGTAGGTGTTCCACTCGTCGAAGGGACGATAGGTGATGTCGGGCGTGCCGTCGGTATCGACTGCGTTGTCCCAAAGGATTTGTCCGTTGCGGTCGACGATACGTATCTCGTAGTCGGCGATGTCGCAGTGGCCGGGGTCGTCGGCCTGTCGCAGCGAGATGTGCAGGCGCTTGGTGTCGCGCACCATGCTGACGACGCATCGTGTCAGCTCGTGCTCACGGACGGTGACGGTCTGCACCGCCGTAAGGGCTACGTCATCAGCGTTGTCGGCGCGCGTCAGGGGGTTCTGCGTATACTGTGCAGAGCGCAGTGTACCGTGCCAGAGGGTGTCGAGCTGCTGGGGGATGAGTGTGGCGGCCTGTGTGCCGGGCAAGGTGGTCAGCGTCACCTTGAGGTTGCTGATGTCGCCGCTCTGCCCGTCGCGCAGGTAGCGCACGCCTGAAAGCTGGCTCAGGCTGCTGTAGGGACGCTGGTTGGCCAGCGCCAGCAGCCGGTATTCGCCAGGCTGCAGTCCATCGACGGTCATACGGTAGTTCACGTTGCGCAAGGGCTGTGCCGAGGCGGTGTTGTCTTCCGTCTGCATGCGCACCAGCTGTCCGCCTTGGTCGTAGACATAGAGCGTGACGCTCCCCACATGGTCGTTGAACATGTTGGCTCGCTCCACGTTATAGTCGTAAACGAATTCCACGGAGAGCCCCTGCGGACAATCCTCAAGGCTGTCGCTCATCAGTGAGCACGATGACAGGGCAGCGAGTGCCGTCAGGGCAATGAATGTCTTTTTTGTGAACTGCATCATTCTAACGTTTTGTTTATGTATCTATACGTTCTGTATGTATGTCGCGTCGTGAAAGCGGGTTTGTGGAAAGGTGGCCGGCGCCCGCGTAGCGCCGGCCATCTTTTATGCGAATAGTAAGCTTAGAGCGTCTCTTCCTGGAAGCGCTTCACCCAAGGCAGAATGTGCACCTCTGCAGAGATGAAGTAGCTGGTGGGAGGATTGTCGTCAGGAGTATTACCTGCCTCACCACTGAAGTCCTCGGGAACGGGCGAACCGATACCCTCAATCTTCTTCAGCTTGATAACGTACCAGTTGTTGCGGACGATACCATAGCGGCCCAGCCAAGCATGGGCATAGTTCTCACCATAGACGGTGGTCACCTTGTCGACAGTCTGAGTTGCATTAGCAGGATAGATGCAAGGAACGGTAGCATCCTGATAGACATTGTATGCCTCTGCGGGTGCGTTCCAAGGAGTCTCCACATCGCCGAAGTGCTTGATGCGAACTGAATAGTAGGAGACACCACCCTTGTACTGGTAAACCTTAGAGTTGGCAGGCACTGCAATGCCACCTGTGGGATTCAAGTAAGGATTAGCAATAGCTTTGATGGCAGCTTCATCAGCAGCAGATGCAGCGGCGCCATTGGTCTTGATGTTAGTCAGAGCCAGCGTAACGGTATAAGGCAGCTCACCAGTATTAGCATTATATTCACCAGGAGTAACAGTGACATCAATATCAAAGCTCACCCTTGTCACACCAACAGAGATGGTACGGCCATCTGCAGCAGTAGCCTTACCAAGGTCGGCACTGATATCGGTCTGGATGAGAGCCTTCTGCTGGTTGATGAAATCGCGCATACGTGTCGTAACAACAGCTTTAATGTCGTTAGTGTTAGCCAGCATGGTGTTGGGCTGTCCCTCGATGGTGTAGAAATCCTGAGGATTGATCTTAGCCTTCACACCTACGTAGGTAGTGTTGCGGAAGATCTGACAATTCTCATCGAAGGTGTTCTCATAGGTGTATGTGACATCCTCAGACTTCAGCGTGTACTGAGCATCTTTCAGCTGAGCATTGATCAGACCCGTATTGGCATTCTGAGGAATAGCACCTGTGCCAGAATAGTTGGGATCATAACCGAAGTAAGTGCGGAATGCAGGGTTGGGGGTATGGTCTGCATTGAAGAACGGAGTGCGACCCACCATACGCCATCTCAGGTAAGCAGGAGTAGTTGCGGCGTTGTTGTAGGGCAGCCAGTCAGTGTCGACCTGACGGGTGTTGTAATATCCAACACCACCATTTGTTTTATCACCGTGGTTCACATTACCGAGAGCCCATTTCACATCAGCTTTGGCAATCGTTGTAGCGGTCTCCTGACCATCGAGCTGAATGCCGAAATTCTCATCCACGTCCACCTCAACCTTCACGGCAGCACGCTCCACATAAATGCAAGCCGACTGAGCACCTTTGGCCTCAGCCTCAGCCTTGGTCTTGTAGATGGCGCTCTTGTCAATCTCCGTGAAAGTAATGATGTTTGCACTAGCAGGAGCAGCCTCACCTCCGGCAACGGTAGAGATGGGCACGCTGGTCATCACGAGACCATCGGTTCCGATGGCTCCAAAGCCCAACGTCTCGTCTTCAATACCGATAGCCATCAGCTGCAGCTTCTTGAACTGTGCACCTGTGGTTGTACCTGCTGTTGCGGCAATTCCCGTCTCATTACCATCATCGTTCAGGATGACATAAGCATAGAGCTTATCACTGATGCCTAGGTTGGGGTTCTGAATCTCCTGCACCATGCGAGTGCTTGTGGAAGTGATTTCACCGAAGCCGGAAGCAGTCGTCCCCTGGTTGTTGCCACCAGGAACATTGTCAGCTGCCTCATCATTAAATGTTGCAGTGATGGGGAACGACTGGAAGAATACAGCAGCATCCTCATTGGCACCCTTGAAGAGATAAAGCGTACCGCTCTTCACAGCGTACTCAGTAGCTAATCCATCAGTGAGATCCTCGTTGGCACGAGTGATAGGATCGCCGGGCATGGAGATGCCTACGGCCAGCCAAGAGCTTTCTCCCTCTACAAGTCCGTAGAGGTTGTTGGGCTCAGCAATCTCGTCTTTTTCCGACGAGCAGGCTCCGAGCAGCAGTCCAGCTGCAGCGAGAGCGAAAAGACTAAACTTTTTCATAAATGATTAATAAAGAGATTAAAATGTTAAAGAATTATTTGATTATTTTCTGTCCTTATAGGGAAGCATCTTCTGTATGGCCTGACGGTTGCGGCTGACATCGATGCCCTTCTGCTGTGCGTTGTCGAGGTGGCGTGCAGCCTCGTCATACTGTCCGCGAAGGATGCATACAACGGCACGGGCATTCTCGGCAGCGCCGCTGTTTCCTGCCCGCTGCAGCAGTGTCTCGGCCTTCAGCGGATCGCGCTGCTGTATGGCGACATTGGCCAGGTTGAGGTTGACAGCCTCATCGTCAGGATAGTTATTGAGTGCTGTCTGCAGAGCACGGTTATACTCGTCGGAGTAGGGCTCGAAGGTCTGTGCCACGCGCCACAGCTCGTGCTGCGACAGCTGGTAGGGCTTCGAGCGATAGATCTGGAGGCACTCCTCGATGGTGTTGAAGGTGCGCACGTTGAACGTGATCTCATAGTCGGAGCGGCGCAGCGAGGGGTACACATTCCTCAGCAGGTACTGGTAGTCCTGGGGATAGGAGCGCTTGATGCGGGCCTCGGTGGCATCGGCCGTGCGCTCAATCTCACGGTCTTCCTTGAGCAACAGCTCGCGGATGATGGAGTGGATCTCGTCGCCGTGAGCCAGCTGCGTGCCGTCCATCTTCTCCACTGCCTCGCGCAGCCCAATCCAGTTCTCAGGCGTGGCCTCGGCAGGAGCGAAGGCACTGGCGGGCAGCTGGTAGGTCTTCCGCAGCCACTCCGTAAGGCTCTTCGCACGGTTGGTGGCCAGCATGCGGTTGTGGGCGAAGGGCGACTCGGGCGATGCCCATCCGTGAATCTTGATTTCCTTGACGGTGATGTTCTTGTCGGCCACCATGATATCGAGTGTGTCGGTAATCTTGCGAAGCTCGCGACGGTTGTCCATGTAGTCGGGCTTCATCTCCCACTTGTTCACCACGAAGTTGATGAAAGCCGAGCCGTGGAGCTCGTAGGGGGCTTTGTCCTGAGGGGGCTCCTGGTTGACGAGGGCGATAAGCGTATAGGGATCGGGCGGTAGGTCGCGGCGCAGCGACGTGACGTAGGGCAGTTCGGAGAGGTCGCCGCAGGCACACAGGTCCTCCTCGAGGCGCAGCTCGTAGGCATCCATCCACTGCTCGTAGGGCACCGTGCTGCGATAGGACTCGCCCTGCGGCTTGCCCGAGCGGCGGCTGACGTGTGCCACATTACTGTATGCCACACTCGACAGACCGCGCTCGTAGAGCACATACTGGGCACGACTGTCGATGACCAGCGCATCGAAGGCGGCCTTGCGGCTACCGTCGATCGACACGAGGACGGGATGCACCACCACCGACTGCTGGTGGTTGAGCTTCAGCTCGTCGAGGCAGACGTCCATCGTGAGCAGCATCTGCCCGTCGCGCTGCGTGAGCAGGGCATTCTTCACCACCGTCTGGCCGTCGCTCAGCGTCTGTGCACCCACGAGCTGTGAGGCAACGACTGCCAGACCTGCAAAAATATAGCGTAACTTGATGGTCATATACTTATTTATTATTAGAGATTGTAAATCATGTTGAGGGCTATCTTCGTTGGGCCGATATAGTTGTAGTGGCCCTCGCCCGTCTGCGTGCCGCAATGCTCGCAGGGGAACTTCTTGTACTTCAGATAGTCATAGCCAAGGCCGATGACCGTCTCCACACTGAAATGACGGCTGACGGGCCACTGATAGCCATAGACAAGGCCACCGCCGGCATACCAGCCTTCATAGCGGTTGTGATGCAGGCAAGGGGCAATGCCCAGCGGAAACTTCACACCGCCGGCATTGAACTCGCCGCCCATGAGGTGGAAGCCCACGAAATGACCATTGAACGCCTCGCAGAACCAGTAGCGAGCCTCGGGCTGCAGGAGCCAGTGGCGCCACTTCTTGTTGTTGCTGAACGTCCAGGGGTTGATGCCGAAAGTGGCGTCGAAGGTCCACTTCTTCGACAACCCAACCTCCATGCCAATGTTTGGAGTAAGACTTGCATCATAAAGCAGGTTGTTCTTGAGCGAAATCTGGGCCTCGGCCCTGCTGCTTACAGACAAGAACAGCAACAGAAGAGACATTCCCCTGCCTATGATCCTCTGCATGTGTCGCATACGATAACTGTTTTTTTGGTGATTTATTCTTTTGACGACGACCGTTTATTGTGCTGCAAAGGTACGCAAATATTCTATTTCTCAAATGCAATATCCGAAAAGGGAGTTTCATAATAAGAAACTATATAGATAGTGTCATTTTGGGTCAAAAAGTAGCAATTGCATGACACAATCTCCCCAAAATGTATTATATTTGCAACAGAATAAAACAACTAACAACATCTACTATGCCACGCAGAAGGCCAAAGGACGGCGAAACGATTACTATCGAGCTGACAAAACAGCTGGAAAGGCAGCAATTCCTCGCAAAGGAGTTGGGTAAAACCATGATAGCTGTACAAAAGCTACTCGCACAGCTCTCGCCCGACATGCAGATCGGGAGGAATAAGCGTGCCCTTAAAGTCAACGACCTCCTGCCCGACAAGGAAATCATGCTCCTCATAGGAAGCTACATCGAGGAAAACGACCTGCACCTTAAGGGTGCAAAAAACGACATCAAAACCATCGCAGAGACGCTTGATTTGACACAACGACGTGTAAAAACGGCATTCTCCAACCATCCCAGATACGACAATCTGAAGAAGCTGATATGCCATTACCGCATCAAAATGGCATGCAAGCTGATTACCGAGCACCCTAACTACTCCGTCAACGCCATCGCCGACGAATGTGGATTCGCGAGCAAGACGTCGTTCTACCGATGGTTCATCGCCGAGATGGGATGCACGCCGATGGAGTTTCTCGCAAAACAAGAAAAGTAGGAGAAACACCTCACCACCTCCCTAAATTGCTCAAAATGCCTCTGCAGACAGGCGATTTGCGAAAGGAGGTGTTCGTCAAACACCTCCCTAACACCTCCCTCCGATGGTGAAGTGAAGCTATGGTGAGTGTCAGGTGAGGTGTCAGGGAGGTGTTTGCGAACACCTCCCCTCTGAGAATGCCTTTATATAAAGGCGTTTTGAACGATTTAGGGAGGTGGGGAGGTCTTTTTGCGAATCAACACAAAATTAGTATGGAACCGACAAACTGCTCGCACGCCACTAACACCCCCCTTCGCACGGCATCGGAAGACCCTTCGCACGGCACCGGAAGACCCTTCGCAAGCGGAATATCAGATGTATAATGCGGCAGGAAATGGTTGGAACGCAAAGATAATGGCAGCAAATAGCCAAGCGACAGCATTTTTGTCCGATGAATGGTATTATTGGGGTGAAAATCCAGTCGCAAGTAATGAAACTCTAACTTCCCCCGACTCTTATAGTAATGAATACGATTATTATACTTCTCGTACTCAAGGTGGTGGATGGAATGCTACTACTTATTACACATATTACCGTTACACAACGCGTTATCGTGCCCAATATACTCATACTTACACACAAGTTAAGTATACATTAACCGTATCTATGGCAAGTACTGGAGATTGGGTTGACTGGTCTGACCAGACGCCTCATAACAATCGGAGAACATTCGAAACAACCTACGGCTACAATGCAGGTACATTCCGCTCTAAGGTGTATAATACCGATAATGGCTCTATTTACCGTATTACTGAAACAGAACAAGGATATTATGGTGGCGCACCATACGTAACGGGATATGGCCAGCAAGAATCTGTTACAAACAATAATAATCACATGTATGTGATTCAGATTTCTTCTACCAGTGCCACTTATGTGCTTGGCCGCCCATACATTAATGCTACTACACACCAATCTAATGATAATGTTGTTTCTCCGGCATTTATGATTGCATCGCAGTTAGGAACAGTAACCCCGTTCACTGGTAATAATGGTCCTACGAATGCTGCTGAGCATTGTAGCCGTTATATGGAAGTGGGACTTGATGGTACACGTTATACAGGATGGCGTTTGCCTACTAAAGCAGAAATCAGTGTGATTACAGGTTATCAATATGGCACGATTGATAATATAACTATTCCAACTAATTATCGTGTGATGATTCCTGTTTTGACGGGTATGTACTACCATAGCCTTTCTGGAGAGCGTGTTGTGGCTAACGAAGGGGCTGATGAAAGATCACGAACACCATCCTACCTCCGCTGTGTCCGTGACCTGTCCGCTGCCGAAGTTGAGCTTCTGAACGGCTTCGAGGCCATACAGGAGAAGTATCGTAACAATCAATAAGAACAGAATAATATATAAGGATATGAAATATCTTTCTAGAATAGCAGTCTTGGCTGTCGCAGCCCTTGGCTTTGCGGCATGCTCTGACACCTCAGACATTATTGACGCTGGCACGTCGCTGGCTGACGACATGACAGTGAACATCACGATGGAGCTGCCACGCCAGACATACCAGACACGCAGCAAGGTGAGCGGCACGGAGGAACGCGTAAGCGTGATGCAGATGGTGTGCTTCGACGCTAACGGCCTCTATCTCGGTATCCGTAATGCCGATGTTGAGCCTGACGCAGGCCCCACGCCCGACACCGGCAAGATCAAGGGAACCGTTCCTCAGGGCACCAGCCGCATCCACTTCATCGCAAACCGCAGCCTGACTGTTCCCCTGTCGTTCAATGTAGGTACTGCCGAGGAGACCGTGATGATGTCGGAAGAGCTGTCGACCATCTGGAACGACACTGACCAGGCCCACCGCAAAGTATGCTACTGGGGCTATCACAAGGAGGCCAGCGCTGATGCCATGAACGCCTGGCTGAATCCTACATCGACGCCTAACAAGGTGTATATGATTCGCGACCGTGCCAAGGTGATACTCGACTACAACTTCGAAGCTTCCACCGACGAGCCTACTGACAAGGTGAAGAAGATAGAATGGCTCATCCATAACGGACGTGAGCGCGGCTACCTGGCTCCAAAGAGCTCGGAATGGGGGCACTACTACGAAACTTCAAGCGTGGAAGGCCATACGTCAGAAAACATTTCCGTCGCTACCATGAACGAGTACACTGCCTGCCAGCGCTACAGCCTTTGGAGGTCGGAGACAGACAATGACGATGATAAATTCGACGTGGCATACGAAAATGGTAAAGATACACACATCGCCCAGTTCCTTTTCGACGATGCGAACGACGACATCGACGACGTGCGCGTCATTATCCGAGTGACTTATACTCCTGCTGTGGGTGGAACCGAGGATCGAGTATTCTACCATGTGCTACGCCTGAACGATGACGACAAGGTATAATTCGATGTCGAGCGCAACAAGACTTACTACATCGAAGTGAAATCGCTGGATCCCGATGTCTGCGCCTACCCTACACTGAAAGATGCCATCGAGGGCAATGAGTTCGTCAATGCCGACTATGAAGTCGACCGTAGCATTCCCGACATCAACGACCACGAGTATACCCTGCAGATCAAGCTGCCTACGGAGACAACGTCTATCGTCCTTAACACAGAGGGAGAGCATAAGCTGGACTTCGTGTTCCGTGAAATCAACGACCTGAATACATCGGCTTCCACCGAGCCCGCCGACTTCGAAGTGTCGTGGGAGAAGCCTCAGACGTTCTGCTCCCCAACGCTTGGCCTTGAGTATATAGAGGCAACAAAGCAGTTCCAAATTACAGCAACTGTATTGTCAGGTCAGCTGACCACCAAGCTGCAGGACGAATGAATCGTGGTGAAGCACAAAGCCTCCGGCCTGACCCGCTACATCCACGTCTACGTCATCGACCAGTTCCGCTATAAAGTTTATCCGAAGTTGACGAAAGTAAACGGAAGCGACGATTATGTGCTGCATTTCCGGCTGCCGCCCATGGAGCATACGAAGTTCTTGGCTGACGGGTCGCCTGACCTGGATGAGGCCGTCTATCCCGAGAGCCTCTATCCCATTGACGTGATGTTCACTACGAACACCCTGAATGCCTATGGCATACGACAGGATGCAACGGGCACTGTAGTAACCAACTACGGTCTCTTCGGCGTGAGTGTGGAGAGCACCAGCGAGCTGACAGATGGAAGTAATTTTGAGGATGGGTATAAAACGCATATCTCGTCAACTGCCCAGAGCGACATGAACCGCTGGTTCTTCCAGCAGGCCAACAACTACTGGGACTTCTGGTACACCTACAGCCTGAAGACCTGTCCGGACGATCTGGATGGAGATGGCGAAGTCGGCGATGTGTATATCTACTTCAAGGACGTGAGGAACAACATCAAATACGCTACCGTTACGGATGTCGGTCTGTTCATGTATATCGAATATTTCGGCAAGAACTACTCCGTGCCCGTGACCACCACACCATAAGCCGCACAACTCCGCTATCTCAGCCGAGGCACTGCCTGCGGGTCAAGGGGTCTGACCCCTTGACCCGCTTTTTCCCCCTCAATATTTTGCCGTTTCAGAAAAAAAATGTATCTTTGCAGCAAATATTAGGCCTTTCTTTAGACAACAAGTAGAAAAATATGGAATCAATATCATACCACCAACTGCTGATAGTAAAAGACACACTTCAGCAAATCCATGATGCTATCATCCATTTACAAGAATAGCCTACAAACGGCTTCTACAAGAAGCAATTCATCTTCGCAGCCCCTTTAGCCTTCCACAAAAAAACATAGCTAGGCATCACAAGTGTCAAAAAAACTGCTTGCACTGCCTGCCTCCCCAAAAAGAGGCAGGCAGTATTTTTGCCCCCCTCCCCATCGCTTCCCCCCACCCCCAACGCTCCACCAGTCACGCCGCCACACCCCTCACCCCCATTCTGCACCTTCCTCCCCCAACCTCCATCTCACCCTCTCTTCCCCCACCCCGCCGCCACACCCCGCACTTTTTCCCAATAATCCTTGGCCGTTTCAGAAAAAACATGTATCTTTGCAGCAGTGAAACGATAAAAGGAAGGAAAGGACATGCTACAGGAACGATACATCAACCCATACACCGACTTCGGATTCAAGAAGCTGTTCGGCACAGAGATGAACAAGGATCTGCTCATCAGCTTCCTCAACGCCCTGTTCAGCGGCCACGAGGTGGTCAGCGACGTGACCTACCTCAACGGTGAGCGCTTCGGAGACAGCTACGTGAACCGCAAGGCGATCTTCGACGTGTACTGCGAGAACGAGCAGGGCGAGAAGTTCATCGTAGAGATGCAGAAGGCAGAGCAGGACTACTTCAAGGACCGCTCGATCTTCTACGCCACGTTTCCCATTCGTGAGCAGGCTCCCCGCGGCGACTGGGACTTCCGGCTGAAGAACGTATACACCGTGGGCATACTGAACTTCGTGTTCCCTGACGACGAGTACGGCGAGGAGTGCTTCCACCATGAGGTGAAGCTGATGGACACGAAGGACAAGCACATCTTTTATGACAAGCTGACCTTCGTATACCTCGAGATGCCGAAGTTCAACAAACGCGAGGACGAGCTGGTGACGATGTTCGACAAGTGGCTCTTCGTGCTCCGTAACCTCTCGCGACTGCTCGACCGTCCGGCAGCCCTGCAGGAGCGTATCTTCACCAAGCTCTTCGAGCAGGCAGAGATAGCCCGCTTCACGCCACAGGAGCGACAGGACTACGAGGAGAGCATCAAGGTCTATCGCGACCTGACCAACGTCGTACGCACTGCCGAGCGAAAGGGACGGGAGGCCGGACTAGCAGAAGGAAGGGCAGAAGGAAGAGCAGAAGAGCGGATGGCCAATGCACGCAGCCTGAAAGAGAACGGTGTCCCCATGGCTATCATTGTCAAGAGTCTTGGACTGACACCCGATGAGGCTGCATCATTAGAGGCATAGACCCAAACCACGGGTCAACGGGTCAGACCCCTTGACCCGCTTTTTCCCCCTCAATATTTTGTCGTTTCAGAAAAAACATGTATCTTTGCAACGGTTATACATAAAGCTTATGGAAAGGAACAAATACATCCGATTCGACTGGGCGGCCAAAAACATGCTCCGCAACAAGGCCGACTACGTGATATTCGAAGGCCTTATCTCGGCACTACTCGGGGAAAGGATCACTATCGTCGAACTACTGGAAAGCGAGTCGAACAAAGACACAAAAGAAGACAAATACAACAGGGTAGACATAAAGGCAAAAAACTCACAGGGAGAGATTATACTCGTGGAAATACAGCAGACGAGAGAAGTGGACTACCTACAACGAATGCTCTATGGAGTTGCCAAGACCATCACAGAGTACATGGGATCAGGAATGCCATATAGCGAGGTGAAAAAAGTATTCAGCATCAACATACTGTATTTCAAACTGGGAGAGGGGGAAGACTACCTCTATCACGGACAAGTAGCATTGCAAGGAGTACACACACACGACATGCTGCAGCTCACCGAGTATGAGAGAGAAGACTTAAGGGTGGTCGCACCGAAGGATGTGTTCCCAGAGTATTTCATCATACGTGTAAACCAATTCAACAAGCTGGCAGAGACTCCACTGGAAGAATGGGTAGACTACCTCAAACGTGAATATATAAGGCCGGACACCACAACACCTGGACTGAAGGAGGCCCGGGAAAGGCTGGAAATATTGAGCATGACACCTCAGCAAAGACAGAGCTACGAGCACTATGTTGACACCTTAGTGCGAGATACGGACGTCATGAAGACAAAACTCCTTGAAGCACGTATAGCAGGACATAAAGAGGGAAGAAAGGCCGGACTGGCAGAGGGACGCGCAGAGGGAAGAGAGGCCGGACTGGCAGAGGGAAGAGAGGCCGGACTGGCAGAGGGACGCGCAGAGGGCATAGAAGAAAACAGGCGAGCCACGGCTAGAAGCATGAAGGCCGACGGAATGCCCATAGATATCATCGCTAAATACACCGGTTTGTCGCAAGAAGAAGTCTGCAAGCTATAGCAAAATGACAACAAACTGCATACCCTGCCCGCCTCTCCCAAAAAGAGGCAGGCTGCTTTTTCCTGCCTTCGCCCTTTTTCCTCCACCCCGCACTTTTTCCCAGGTCATCCCTTTCCGTGATTTCCGTCTGCCCTGACAGTATAGCCCTTACAAAAAAGGGGGTAATGAATGCGCTCGAAGATAGCTTGCATTACGGAAATCCAAAGAAAAAAGTGTTTTTCCTTTGGTTTTTCGCTCCATTCGAAACACCTTTGGCTGGCGCCGAAGGTACTTCCGCTTGGAAAAGCCAAAGAAAAAAGTGTTTTTCCTTTGGTTTTTCGCTCGCTTATTCGTACCTTTGCAGGCGGTTTTAAACACAAAAGACGAGACAGAATGAAAAAGATCAGAGCAGCCGTAGTAGGATACGGCAACATCGGACGCTATGCACTCCAGGCCCTGGAGGCAGCCCCCGACTTCGAGATTGCAGGCGTAGTACGCCGCAACGGTGCAGAAAACAAGCCGGCTGAGCTGGCTGAATACGACGTGGTGAAGGACATCCGCGAGCTGAAAGATGTCGACGTGGCAATCCTTGCCACTCCGACTCGCTCGTGCGAGGAGTATGCGCGGCAGATCCTGCCGCTGGGCATTAACACTGTCGACTCGTTCGACATCCACACGATGATTCGTGACTATCGTCGCACGCTGATGGAACTGAACCGCCAGACGGGTACGGTGAGCGTGATTGCTGCCGGCTGGGATCCGGGGTCGGACAGCATCGTGCGCACACTGATGCAGAGCCTCGCCCCTAAAGGACTGACATACACAAACTTCGGACCAGGCATGTCGATGGGACACTCCGTCTGCGTACGATCGAAGGAGGGTGTGAGGAATGCCCTGTCGATGACCATCCCCCTGGGTGAGGGCATTCACCGCCGCATGGTGTATGTGGAGCTGGAGCCTGGCGCCAAGCTTGACGAGGTGACGGCTGCCATCAAGGCCGATCCCTACTTCGCCAGCGACGAGACGCACGTGTTCGAGGTGGCAAGTGTCGACGACGTTCGCGACATGGGGCACGGAGTGAACCTCGTTCGCAAGGGCGTCAGCGGCACAACGCAGAATCAGCGTATGGAGTTCAACATGCAGATCAACAACCCCGCCCTGACTGGCCAGGTGCTGGTAAACGTTGCCCGCGCCTCGATGCGCCTGGAGCCCGGCTGCTACACAATGGTCGAGATTCCCGTCATAGACATGCTGCCTGGCGACCGCGAGGAGCTCATTGCACACCTAGTGTAATGCCCCATCATTCATAGAAATGATTTCAGACAAAATTATAAAGCAATGAAAAAACTGATTCTGACTAGTGCTGTGCTGCTGGTTGCACTGATGGCTCAGGCACAGACAAAGATTGCTGCGAAGCTGACAAACGGCTTCAAGGCTGTGTACACCCAGGAGTTGACGGTAGAGGCTGCCGGTACGTCGTTCAACGTCGTCACCGAGGAAGAGTATGCCGTGAGCGACGTCACACCAACGGGTGCTGTCATCACCGTGACGACGACAAAAGTTGCTTCTGACGCGAAGGAGGTGCCAGCGCAGCTGATGCTGATTCCCATGAAGGCGATGGAGGGCTCGAGTGTGCGCTTGGCTACGGATGCTGACGGACAGGTGCAGAAGGTGCTCAACGCCGACGAGATGAAGGAGAAAATGCTGGCAATGATCACCAAGATGATCGACAATTTTATGGCTGAGTACACTGAGGTAGCTCAGATGTTGCCAAAGGAGTCGCTCATAGAGCAACTGAGCAATCGTGTGAGCGAGGAGATGATCCTGGAATCGATGAAGTCGGGCGTGCTTGCCCTGAACGGCAAGCAGCTGTCGAACGGTGCTACTGAGACTGAGGTGAAGAACGGTATGAAGCTAAAGCGCATGTACTTCGTCATGGGGAAGACCGTCGTCGCCAACGCTACGATCGACATGACGAAAGACGAGATGAAGGCCGCCATCATCAAGGAGGTGGAGGAGAGTGCTCCCGACCAGGCTCAGATGGTGAAGGAGAACATCGACGCTCTGATGGGTCAGATGAAGATGGACCTTACGGAGAAGACCACCTACACCCTTAGCGATACCAACGGCTGGATCACCAGCATCAAGACGGAGGTCAACCAGGACATCATGGGTCAGCAGACGAAGCAGACGTCTGTTATCAAGTTGGTGGAATAATCTTTCTGTATTGAGAGTTGAGAGTGTAGAGTTTGCCACCGCCATTACTGCAACAGTTGCAAAACGCGGTAGCAAACTCTACGCTTTTAATAGGTTTCACATAGTCAGAATGCTTATAGGCTACTAGTCAGAACAATTCCTTTTGAGCAACACTATACCAGAAGATGCCCACCTTCGGCTCATCGCCCTTGCCCCGATTGGTAGCCATGACACGCATTGCCTCCTGTAGCATCCCTTCTGACATTTGTTACCCAACAACAGGATTATCTTCCTTCTTGTCGTAAGCATGGACGGGATAGTCGATGGTGAAATGCAGACCACGACTCTCCTTACGTTCAAGGGCGAAACGAGTGATCAGATAGCCAACGTTGATCATGTTGCGCAGCTCGCAGATGTCCTTCGAGGCTTTTACGCGCTTAAAGAGGCGCTCCGTCTCCTCGTAGAGCATGTCGAGACGATCCCAGGCGCGATGGAGGCGCAGGTCGCTGCGGACGATACCGACGTAGTTCGACATGATCTGATTCACCTCGCGTACGGACTGCGTGATAAGCACCTTCTCCTCGTTGGTCATCGTCCCCTCATCATTCCATTCAGGCACACGGTCGTTGAAGTCGTAGAGGTCGACATGCTGCAGGGTGTCGCGGGCAGCAGCATCGGCATAGACGACAGCCTCGATAAGTGAGTTGCTAGCCAAGCGGTTGCCGCCGTGAAGCCCCGTACACGAACACTCGCCAAGGGCATACAGGCGTTCGATGGACGACTGTCCGTTGAGGTCGACCTTGATGCCTCCGCACATATAGTGGGCAGCAGGCCGGACAGGGATATAGTCGGTGGTGATGTCGA
>CAMNHM010000009.1 GCA_946539475.1 uncultured Prevotellaceae bacterium
TAAATAAAGCCTACTAATACTCATCCTCGTTGAAGAGGAAGTCTTCCTTGGTAGGGTAGTCGGGCCAGATGTCTTCGATGCTTTCGTAGACGTCGCCCTCGTCCTCTATCTCTTGCAGGTTCTCGAGCACCTCGAGGGGCGAGCCTGAACGGATAGCATAGTCGATGAGCTCTTCCTTGGTGGCTGGCCAGGGAGCATCTTCAAGTTTTGAAGCCAGTTCTAGTGTCCAATACATAGTTTAAAATATTAAGTTTCTGAATCAGGCCGCAAAAGTAACAATATTTTTTCTATTTCCAAGCGTTTTGCCAGATAATTTCGTCGTGGTGAGCGTTAAAATTTATTATTTTGGCCAAAACGAACAGATAATCACTGAGTCGGTTGACATATTCGACGATGTCGGGCCCTACGGTGGCTTTCTCGGCAAGGGCATCGATGCGGCGCTCGGCACGTCGGCAGACAGTACGGCAGACATGACACTGGGCAGCAGCCATAGTACCTCCGGGCAATACGAAGCCCTGTGGCTCAGGCAGGAGTGCATTGATGGCATCGATGCGCTGCTCTAGTAGCGTCGTCTCACCTTCTGGCAGGCGTGCAGAGGCGTAGAGTGGCGTCTGGCTCTGGTCGGTGGCCAAGTGGGTGCCGACATTGAAAAGATTGTTTTGAATGCGGAGGACGATCTGGCGGTCGGTGTCGTCTGCCGGCGACATCATGGCGACAAGAAGTCCGAGGTGGGAACTGAGCTCGTCGATGGTGCCATAGGCCTCCAGGCGGATGTCTGTCTTGCTGATTCGTACGCCTCCGACGAGGTCGGTCATACCTTTGTCGCCTCGGCGGGTGTATACTTTTGTGATTTTCATAAATGTGTGTTGATAGGTTGAAATTGCTATTAGAAGTTGACGATATAGGTCTGTTTGGCGCGTTGGGGGGCGAAGAAGACGATGCCACAGTAGTAGAGGTCGAAGGCGATGGTGGCGCGCGAGTCGGCAAGGAGTGTGTCCCATGCGGCGCGCTCCTTTCCAATGCCTTCGATGGCGATTGCTGTAGGCAGATGGTCTGCTGGCAGGGTGGGGATGTGGGTGGCCGGTGCGAGTATGAGCTGCGGATGCTGGTCGTCGTCAGGATCATGGTTGATGACTGCGCGTCGGCATCCTGCCCGCAGGTAGTCGTCATAGCCCAGCAGGTCGAGGATGACGGTGGGCTGCAGGTAGTTGGCCAGACGGAAATAGAGACGGCCAAGGCGCCTCCGCTGCCGGGTGTCGCCTTGGCCGATGGTCTGGTAGGCATAGTATGGCCAATGCTCATTGACCACATATCGCACGAAGCGATAGTCGGTGGGCGACTGTATGCCGAATCCCCGACAGTGGCCGATGCGCCTTAGCCATATCCATGCTTCTTCCAGACGGCTCATTGCTTGCCTAAGTGGAATTTTTTTACCTGACCGACCATTCAAAGACGCCTGCCGACTTGTCCTTGTTGATGACTACTTCGAGCTTCAGGGCTGTGGTCTTTACAGGGTCGAAGTTGACGGTGCAGGGCACGCCCTTCGCCACGGGGTAGGCATCGGGATGTCCGACGGGCTGCCACTGTCCCTGTGCATCCTTGTAGTAGAGCTTCCAGCTGTCGGGCACCTTGCAGCCTTGCCAGGGCTGGTCGTCGTACCAGTAGACGGTGCTCGACTGCACGGTGGTTTCCTGCGGGAAGGTATAGCTGATCCACTCCGTGGAGCCCTGCTTGGGCCACCAGTGGGTGTAGGGGATGGAGCGGTCGTCGCCATTCTTGGGCACGAGTCGGTCGTTGATGCTGCTCAGCGAGGGCAGGCGCATGCTGGAGCCAATCTTGCTCTGCGAGGCCAGCGTGGGCGGCTCGGAAGGACGTGTGGCCCGCAGGTCTTGCGAGAACCATACTTTCATGTTGCCGCGCTCGCGGTGACACCAAGCGTAGTAGGGAATCATCGTCAGTCGGACGTTTTTGGCCACGAGGCGTCCCTGCTTGTCGAACGACAGCGCCTGTGCATCGGTGGCAATCTTCGTCAGCTGGTAGGTGTGCTCGCCGTCGTCGGCCTTGATGCGGAAGTCCTGTGCTGCCAGCACGTCAAACTGCGGCTGCTGGTTGACGAGGGTTGTCATGATGTCGAAGTCGTTGTCGACGGCCTCGGCGCAGTAGACCACCGGTCCGCGCTCGATGGCCACCATACCACGGTCGGCTTCCACCTTCTCGTTGGCACGTACGGTGCGTGGCTCCATGTCGAAGTGAAGCTGTACCTGGTCGCCCTTCTTCCACTTGCGGCTGATGGTGTAGTAGCCGTCGTCGGTGATGGTGGCATTGGCATCCTCGCCGTTCACTTTCACGGTGTAGCCCATGCGCTTGTTGTCGGTGTACTGGTAGAGGTCGCTAGGCACCACCTGTCCCTTCACCCATCCGGGGATACGGATCTTCATGTCGAACTGTCCGGCCTGGTTCTTGTCGACGTTGATCGTGATGTCGCCGTCCCAGGGGTAGTTGGTCTGTTGCGACAGCGCCACCTGCTTTCCCTGCACCTTCATGCTTGAGGCGTTCGAGAGGAAGAGGTTGACGTATACATTGCGGTCCTTTACGGCATAGACATATCCTGGCAGCGAGGGAATGAAGCGGCAGATGTTCGACGGGCAGCAGGCACATCCGAACCATGCCTGGCGCTGGCGCTCGCCCATCGACTCAAGGACGTTGGGATAGAAGAATCCGCCTCCGTCGAGCGAGACGCCGCTGATGAGTCCGTTGTAGAGTGTGCGCTCAAGGACGTCGTAGTACTTCGACTGTCCGTGGAGCAGGAAGAGGCGGTAGTTGACATAAACATTGCCGATGGCGGCGCATGTCTCACAGTAGGCCGACATGTTCGGCAGGTAGTAGTTCGGACCGAAGGCCTCGCCCGACGAGGTGGCGCCGATGCCGCCGGTGATATAGAGCTTCTTCGTGACGATGTTGTCCCAGATGGCGTCTATGGCGTGGATGTAGGCCTGGTCGCCGGTGAGGGCTGCCACGTCGGCCATTCCCGCATACATATAGGCAGCGCGGACGGCGTGTCCTACGGCCTCGTCCTGTTCGACGACGGGCTTATGAGCCTGCGAGTATTCGTGGACGATGGTGGTCTTTCCGCGATAGTCGAGGAAGAACTTTGCCTCGTCAAGGTATTTCTTGTCGCCAGTGACGAGGTAGAGCTTTGCCAGTGCCATCTCGGCAATCTGATGACCAGGCACGACGCATGCCTGACCGGGATTGGGCCCCACCTCCCGGCAGACGCAGTCGGCATAGCGGATGGCGATGTCAAGGAACTTACGCGAGCCGGTGGCCTGGTAGTGGGCGATGGCGCCCTCGATCATGTGGCCCAGGTTGTAGAGCTCGTGGCTCAGGTCCTCCTCTTTCACCCATCGTTTCGGGCCGGCCCAGTGGTGAGGGTCGGCGGGATTCTGCGTGCGTGCGGTATAGAGGTATCCGTCGGGCTCCTGAGCCGTGGCAATGATGTCGATGACAGAGTCGACATAGTGGCGTAGCCGTTTGTCGGGATAGGTCTGCAGCAGGTAGCTGGCTCCCTCGATGGTCTTGTAGGGGTCGGTATCGTCGAAGGAGTAGCCTACGCCGTTCACCTTGAACACCTTTGAGGGGTCTTTCAGGTGCTCGGCTGCATGCTCGAAGTTCTTGTAGCGTCCTTCGCTCTCACACTTCGAGAAGGCCAGCGGTACGGTAACATTGCGCGAGGCCTCCAGCCGTTGCCCCCAAAAAGTCCCTGGGGTCACTTTGACACTGGTGAAAGGCACGGGCGTGATGGGATATCCGCCTGATGACTGTAGTTTTTGTGCATGCCCCGGTGCGATAGCCAGCAGGGCGACGGCAATGACAGAAATAGTACGTTTCATAGTCACTTTGTTGTTAGTAATTAGGTTTGAGAGTGCAAACTTACACATTTTTTCTTAATTATACGTCAGTTTCGCCAAAAATTTTGTAATTTTGCAGCTTATTCGTCGAAAAAGCTTTTGGCAGGTCGTGCTGATGCAGTACTTTCACACCTGCAATCCAAGGTTAAGGAGAACAAATATGAAAAGAACTATCGTGATGACAATCCTGATGCTGCTCACGCTGAGCATGGCAGCACAGACCACTGTGAAAGGACAACTCATTGATAAGACCACTGGCGAGGGCGAGGCCTATGCCACCGTCAGGGTGATGAAGCAGGGCACAGCGGAGAAGCCTGTCGCCTCCTTCCTCACCGATGCCGACGGCCGGTTCAGCCATAGCGTCAATGGCCGAGGCGCCTTCGACGTCGTGTTCAGTAGCATCGGCAAGGCCGACCTGCATCGCCCGATTGAGCTCTCGGGCCAGCCAGTGCTCGATCTCGACACCTTATTTATATTGGAGGATGCCACTGCGCTGAAAGGCGTCGAGGTGGTCGCCCAGAAGCCACTTGTGAAGATGGAGGTCGACAAGATGAGCTACAACGTTGCTGAGGACGACGATGCCAAGGCATCAACCGTGCTCGACATGCTCCGCAAGGTGCCGATGGTCACTGTCGACGGCCAGGACAATATCTCGGTCAACGGCTCGTCGTCGTTCAAGGTTTATGTCGACGGCAAGCCCAACGTGATGTTCTCGACGAATGCGTCGATGATTTTCAAGGCCATGCCAGCCGTGGCTGTGAAGAGTATCGAGGTGGTGACCAATCCCGGTGCGAAATACGATGCCGAGGGAGCTTCGGGCGTGCTCAACATCGTGCTCAACAAGGAGGCCTTCGGTGGTGGCGCTGCCGGTGGCGGCGTTGGTGGCGGTGCTCCCTCGATGGACGGTTATAGCGGTACGCTGCGTGCTGCCGTGGGTACGAATGCCATTGGCGGCGGCGCCTTCCTCAGCGGGCAGAAAGGTCGGCTGAGCTACAGTGCCAACGTGCTCCACCAGCGTATGACTCCCAGCACCACAAAGGTCAGCAGCGAGATGGAGCAGGCACTGATGACGCAGCTCTCCGAGAGCCGCACCAAGACGCGCATCCCCTTCACCATGGGAAGCCTCTCGCTGGGCTATGACCTCGACTCGATGAGCACCGTGACCGTCTCGGCTGAGGTGACCAGCATGAACATGCGCAACACCGGGCGCACCGAGACCACCCTCACCACCCATTACACGTCAGCGCCAGACGCAGCGACAGCCGCTCCCCTTGCCTATGGCAACGACCTCCTGATGAAGAACGGACGTACCAGCTTCAGCGGGTCGGCCGACTATCAGCGTTTCTTCAATCGTGAGCGCACCAGCTGGCTGGCCGTCGTCTATCAGCTCACCTATGCTCCCAACCATAACGAGCAGCACAGCGACTTCGACGCTGTCGGCGGCTTACCCATCGATATCACCGACCGACGCTCCGACAACCACGAGAAGACCACCGAGCACACGCTCCAGGCCGACTATACCACACCGCTGGCGCTGGGACAGACACTCAACATGGGCGCCAAGCTCATGCTGCGCCGGGCCGGCAGCGATGCCAGCTACTATCTGGCCGACGTCTATGCTCCGTCGCTCAGCTCCGACTATGTGCACAAGAACCGCATAGCGGCCGCTTATGCAGAGTACGAGGGCAAGTGGGGCAGCATGGGCGCGAAGGCAGGGCTGCGCTACGAGCATACGTGGCAAGACGTGGAGTACCGCCTGGGACAGACCTCCGACTTCTCCACCGACTATGGTAACCTGGTGCCGTCGGCAAGCCTCAGCTATGCCATCGCATCCACGAAGAACCTAGGCCTGACCTACAACATGCGCATCTCCCGGCCAGGCATCACCTATCTCAATCCCTATGTCGACCGCTCCAACCCCACGGCGCTCACCTATGGCAATAGCTCGCTCGACGTGGAGAAGAACCACAACGTAGCGCTCGTCTACAACAGTTTCAGCCAGCAACTGATGGTCAACCTCAACCTGAGCCACAACTTCACCGACAATGCCATCGAGCAGTATAGCTTCGACGACGGTCGCTTCCTGAACACCACCTATGGCAACATCGCCAAGCGCCACCAGACGGCCCTTAATGGCTACGTCAACTGGCTGCTGCACAAGAATACCCGCCTGTTCGTGAATGGCGGTGCCAGCTACGTCGACCTGCGCTCCACGACGCTGGATGCCAAGAACAGCGGATGGCAGTACAACCTGATGGGAGGCCTGCAGCAGACGTTGCCTGCAAAGATCACCCTGGGTGCCTATCTCGTCAGCCGTAGCAAGACCTATACGCTGCAGGGATGGAGCGGAGGCACGAACATGCTCATCGCCATGCTCACGAAGAGCTTCCTCAACGACAAACTCTCCATCGGCCTGCAGGGCATGACGGGGCTGAGCAAGGGCGGATGCCTGTCGATGGAGACCATGAGCAGCGGAAAGGACTTCGTCAACCACCAGAACATACGTGTGCCGATGTACGGCGCGACGCTCAATGTCAGCTATACTATCGGCAGCACCCAACGGCAGTTGCAACAGCAGTTACAACAGCAGCAACGACAGACGCGCATCGAGAACGACTTCATCGAACAGAAGTCGCAGGGCGAGATGATTCAGGGTGCGGGAAACATAGGCAACTGATATTTTTTCCAGTTTTTCCTTGGTTTTTCGCTCACTTATTCGTACCTTTGAGCTTCGCTCTTAGGTACTTTCGTTCGGAAAATTAAAGAAAAACGAGATTTTCCTTTGTTTTTCGCTCACTTATTCGTACCTTTGTCCCCCAAATGCGCTAGAACGTAACGTATGGCAGTAGCAAAACTTGTCAGCGAGCCTCCCAGGGAACGACAGTTCTCCTTCGAGGTGCTTCCACCCCTGAAGGGGATGGGAACGGATGTGCTTTTCCGCGACATCGAGAAGCTGTGCGAGCTCCGGCCCGCCTTTATCAACATCACTACGCACCACTCAGAGTATGTCTATCGCGAGTTGCCGGGCGGACATTTCGAGCGGCAACGTCTGCGCAGGCGGCCAGGCACCATCGCCGTGGCAGCTGCCATCCAGCAGCGCTTCGGAGTGACGGTGCAGCCGCATGTCATCTGCAGCGGATGCACCATAGAGGACATCGAGTACGAGCTGCTCGACCTCCAGTTCCTGGGCATCACTGACCTGCTGCTGCTTCGCGGCGACAAGGCGCGCGACGACCGCTCCTTCCAGCCCACCCCCGGCGGGCATGCGCACACCACCGACCTCATTAGGCAGGTGCAGCGCTTCAACGACGGCTTCTTTGCCGACGGGTCGCCCATCAAGAACCCTGGGCCGCGCTTCGACATCGGCGTGGCCTGCTATCCCGAGAAGCATGAGGAGGCACCCAACATCGAGAGCGACATGCGGTGGCTGCTCGAGAAACAGCGCTTGGGGGCGCAATATGCCGTCACACAGCTGTTCTTCGACAACCAGAAGTACTTCGACTTCGTCAGCCGGGCGCGCCAGATGGGCATCACCATGCCTATCATACCTGGTATCAAGCCGCTGGCGAAGCTCAGTCAGCTCACCGTCGTGCCCCGCACGTTCCATTGCGACATCCCCGAGCCCCTGGCGCAGCAGATAGCCCGCTGTCAGACCGACGACGACGCCTGTCGGCTGGGCATCGAATGGACCGTCGGCCAGTGTCGCGAGCTCTACGATCACGGCATCAACGACATCCATTTCTACACCATGGGAGCCGTCGACTCAGTGGTGGAGATCGTGAAGGAGTTGAGGGTTTAGAGTTGAGGGGTGAGAGTTGAGAGTTTAGAGACTTTTGTTGAGAGTGAGATGAACTTCAGCGATGTAATAGGACAGGACGAGGTGTGGCAGCGCCTGCTGCAGATGGAGCGTGAGAGCCGTCTGCCGCATGCCATCATGCTCTGCGGGCCCTCAGGCGTGGGAAAACTGGCCCTCGCCGTGGCTTTCGCCAGCCATCTGCTCGGCGAGGACAACGCCATGGTGCGGCGCCTCGAGCATCCCGACCTGCACTTCACCTTCCCCACCATCAAACTGCCCTCGATGAGCACCGACCATAAGCCCGTCAGCGACGACTTCGCCCGCCAGTGGCACGACCTCATCACGCGTAGCCCCTACTTCTCCATGGACGAGTGGCTGGCGGCCATAGGAGCCGAAAACCAGCAGGCCATCATCACAGCCGGCGAGAGCGATGAGCTAGTTCGAAAGCTGTCGCTGAAGTCGAGTCAGGGAGGCTACAAGGTGAGTATCGTATGGCTGCCAGAGCGAATGAACGGCGAGTGCGCCAACAAGTTGCTCAAGCTCATTGAGGAACCGCCTAGCCAGACCGTCTTCATCATGGTGTGCGAGGAGCCCGACCGTCTGCTGGAGACTATCCGCAGCCGCGTGCAGCGCATCGGCGTGAAACGCATTCCCGAAGCCACTATTGCCGAGGCACTCGTCGAACGTCGCGCTGTTGACCCACAGCAGGCACGGCGCATAGCACGCCTTGCGGGCGGATCATGGCTGCGGGCAATGCAGGAGCTGCAGGCAGGCAGCGAGAACGAGCAGTTCCTCGACCTCTACATCATGCTCATGCGGCTGGCCTACATGCGGAAGGTGAAGGACCTGCGCCGATGGAGCGAGACGATGGCAGCCTTCGGGCGGGAGAAGCAGAAGCGATTCCTCTCCTATTTCCTGCACATGACGCGCGAGAGCTTCATGTACAACTTCCAAAGGCCGGAGCTCTGCTACATGACGCAGGCTGAGGAGAACTTCGCACGCAATTTCGCACGCTTCGTCAACGAGGACAACATCCTGTCCATCAGCGACCTTATCAGCCTCGCCATCCGTGACATCGGCCAGAACGCCAATGCTAAGATTGTCTTCTTCGACATCGCCCTGCAGATGATCGTACTGCTGATTCCGAAATAACGCCCGGCCCCGGGCCTCCAAGCCCCCGGGAACCCGAGCCCTCGAGACCCTGGGAGCCCAAGACCCGAGATACCGAGCCCCCGAAATACCGCAATAAAGAAAAAAAGAGAGAAATGGAAAAAAACAGAGAATACCCCATACGGACAGGCTGCGACCGAGGACTATGCTCAGCAGCCGTAGGCCGACAGGATCGACAGCTCAACACCTACGACTGGCTGGCAGACGTGCCAGGCAACGCTGAGTCTACCGACCTTGTCGAGGTGCAGTTCAAGCACACCCGCAAGGGATACTACCACAACATCAACAACCTGCCGCTGAAGAAGGGCGACATCGTGGCCGTAGAGGCAAGCCCGGGCCACGACATCGGTGTCGTCACTCTCACCGGGCGCCTAGTCTACCTCCAGCTGAAGAAAGCCAACCTCAAGTCGGCCGACGACATCAAGCGCATCTACCGCATGGCACGCCAGACCGACATGGACAAGTTCCGCGAGGCAAAGGCACGCGAGCACGAGACGATGATCGAAAGCCGTGAGATAGCCAAGGGTCTCGGCCTGAAGATGAAGATCGGCGACGTAGAGTACCAGGGCGATGGCCAGAAAGCTATCTTCTACTACATCGCCGACGAGCGCGTCGACTTCCGGCAGCTCATCAAGGACCTCGCTGCTGCCTTCCACGTGCGCATTGAGATGAAGCAGATAGGTGCCCGCCAGGAGGCAGGGCGCATCGGAGGCACAGGGCCCTGCGGACGAGAGCTCTGCTGTGCCACGTGGATGAAGAATTTCGTCTCCGTCAGCACCGCAGCAGCACGCTTCCAGGATATCTCGCTCAACCCCCAGAAGCTGGCTGGCATGTGCGCAAAGCTGAAGTGCTGCCTCAACTATGAGGTCGACGACTACATCGAGCACGGACGGCGACTGCCTAGCCGAGAGGTGGTCCTCGAGACGCAGGATGCCGACTACTACTACTTCAAGGCCGACATCCTCGCAGGCCTCATCACCTATTCCACCGACAAGCGCATCGCTGCCAACCTCGTCACCATCACCGCCGAGCGAGCCAAGGAAATCATCGCCCTCAACCGCCAAGGCGAGAAGCCCATCGGGCTGCAGGAGGAGGACGGGCAGCAGAAAAAGACCGACGCCCCCATCGACCTGTTGGCAGGTGACAGCATCACCCGCTTCGACAAGGCTAAGAAGAAGAAAAAGAAGAAGCCCAAGGCACAGGCAAAGCCTCAGCAAGAACCGCAACCCAAGGCGCAGGCAAAGCCTCAGCAAGAGCCGCAACCGAAGTCTCAGTCAAAGCCTCAGCAAGAGCCTCAACCCAAGGCACAGTCCAAGCCACAGCAAGAGCCGCAACCGAAGAATGAAGCCGGAAAGGAGAAGGAGTAGCAGGCTGCTCGTCGCGGTCATCGCCACGGCAGCACTGGCACTCGCCGCCTGCGACCGACTGCCACTCTACAGCCGGTATACAGCCGTCGACTCCGAAGGCTGGCAGCGCACCGACAGCATCAGCTTCGCAGTGCCGGCGCTGCAGCCCGGCAGCTATGCCTTCCGCCTTAGCGTGCGCACCACCAGCCGCTATCCCTACACCCAGCTATCGGTCGTCGTACGCAGCAGTGACAGAGCCCATCGCCATCACCGCACCGACACTCTCACGCTGGACATCACCGACGCCGCCGGCACCTTCCTCGGGTCAGGCACCGCGCTCCACGAATATACGTTGCCGATGCCGCCCGTCGTCCTCGACACCATTACGCCCCTCCGCCTCACCGTCGGCCACAACATGAGCCAGCAGGCACTCCCCGGAATCTCCGACCTTGGGCTTATCGTCGAGAGACAGTAGGCTCGTGCCTCGCACCTCGCACCTCGACTTGAAATAAAAAACTAAAAACCAACGGAATATATGTACAACCGAGAATTCACACCCGAAAGAATCACGCAACTGAAGGCCGACGAGATCTTCGTCTTCGGCAGCAACCTGGCAGGGGCGCATGGCGGAGGTGCCGCACGCCTGGCCTACGAGCGCTTTGGCGCAATATGGGGACAAGGCGTGGGCATGCAGGGACAGAGCTATGCCATCCCCACGATGCAGGGCGGCGCAGACACCGTAAGGCCCTACGTCGACCAGTTCATCGACTTTGCCGACAGCCATCGACAGTACACGTTCTTCGTCACCCGCATCGGCTGCGGCATAGCAGGATTCACGCCTAGCGACATTGCCCCGCTGTTCGTCAGGGCCGTCGATCTGCCCAATGTTCTGTTGCCCCAAGATTTCGTAGAGGAGATAGACCGCCTGTGTCCCAAGAGACCGTCAAAACCCGTGGCCACAAAGAACAGCTGGAAAAACCTGCCGATGCCAGCGCAAAGCGTCGTGATTCCCATGAGCATGAAGATACCGTCAGAAGCTATGCGGCTGGTGAAGCGCGGCCACATACCCGAGGCGATGGAAGATCATTGGTTCATGTACTGCGACGACAGCACCATCCGCTACTATCGCAGCTGGTCGGGCTTTTGCATATACATTGCGAAGTATGTCGAAGATGCTGACTACTGCACTATCACCGAGCTCGAGGTCAACCGCGACCCTGAGCAGTACAGCGCTACCGACAACGACGAAGACGTGGCACGTTTCACGAAGCTGCTGAAGCATCAGTATGTCAGATATGAATAAGGTCATCCTTCTGTCGCTCGCCCTCCTCAGTGCCGTCGTGCAGGGCACGTGGGCGCAGACGCCCCGCTCCGCCGACTTCCGGGCAAAGTATGAGCTGAAGGAGGTGGTGGTGATGAGCCGTCACAACATCCGGTCGCCGCTGTCTTCGGGCGGTGCGGCCTATCAGCGGGTGACGCCGCACGAGTGGTTTCCCTGGTCGTCGCCGGGCAGTCAGCTGTCGCTTCGCGGCGGCGTCCTCGAGACGGAGATGGGACAGTTCTTCCGCAAGTGGGTGGTCGGCGAAGGGCTGCTGCCCGACAACTACCGTCCCCGTGAGCAACAGGCTGACGGCGAAACGGCGGGAGATGGTGACGACGAGGTGCTCTTCTATGCCAACTCACGCCAGCGCACATTTGCTACGGCCCGATATTTTGCTGCCGGATTCCTGCCCTTCGCCAACGTGGAGATCACGCATAAGTACCATGAGGACAAGATGGATCCCGTGTTCACTCCGCAGTTCACGAAGATGAACGATGCCTACCGTCAGCAGGTGCTCAGCGAGATGCAGGCCATGAACGGCGGGCCTCAGGCCTGGATGGCAGCCCAGCAGCCCACGGTGACGCTGCTCGAAGAGGTGCTCGACATGGCACTCTCGCCCGCGGCGAAAAACGATACGACGCATTTCTGGTACGACGACACCCAGTTCAAGATCGAGAAAGGCGACGAGCCGAAGATGACGGGCGGCTACACGCTCATCAACAGTGTGGCCGACGCCCTGGTGCTGCAGTGCTACGAGAGCGAGAGCATGTCGGTATTCGGACACGAGCTGACCATGGAGCAGTGGCGCGCCATCGGTGCCGTGAAGGAGGTCTACGACGGCCTGCTTTTCACCACCCATGCCGCTGCCGTCAACATAGCCTATCCGCTGGTGAGCCGTATCCGCGAGGAGCTCAATAACGACAGTCGAAAGTTCGTGTTCCTCTGTGGCCACGACTCCAACCTGGCCAGCATCGGTGCAGCCCTGCGCATGCACTATCCCGAGACAGAAAATGCCATAGAGCTGCATACGCCCATCGGTTCGAAGCTGGTGTTCGAGAAGTGGAGCGACGGCTCCAAGGACTACGTAGCCGTCAACCTGGTCTACCAGGCCCTCAGCCAGCTGCAGCAGCGCACGCTGCTCTCGCTCGACGTGCCGCCGATGGTGCTCCCCGTCACCGTCGAAGGGCTGACGGCCAATGCCGACGGCCTCTACCGCCTCAGCGACCTCGATGCCCGCTTGGCCGAGGCCATGGACGAATACGATGCCATCGACGACGTGCCGACCACCGTCGGCGTCCCCCAGACATATCCTGCTTCACAGTCAGCCGCCATCTACAACCTTCAGGGCCAGCGCCTCGACACCCTGCAGCGCGGCATCAACATCGTCGACGGCGAGAAAACCGTCGTGAGATAGCGTAGCATATAGTCGTTACCAAAGTTGTATATAGCAAGTTGAAATCAATGACAAGGACATTGGTGGCCCAGTTGCGCTGGGTGTCTGAAGAGGTTTTCAGTGGAAATATCCAGCACTAACGCACAATAACCTGGAAACGAATGTCGTAGTTTGACAAATACAAGTGAAGGAGAGATACGTCCTCTCTTCCGACGCAGCACACGGCGTAAAAGTAAAAGTCAGCCGTTTCCATCATCTTTTGGCGAAACGGCTGACTTTCTTGAGAGAATGTGCGTGGGCACGAAGATTTTTACCTATTATCTACACATTCGTTTCATTTTACAAATACTTTCCGCGTGCTGCCATCAGACATCTTCACTATTGTGACTTGACCGCGGAGGAGACCGGTTACCCGGTGTCCGTGTTGGTCGTAGTATGCCACTGCACCTTCCACCCGCTTGATGCCGGCAATGGAGGTCTCCTCACTTTGCGCAGCCCTTGCGTCAGCCAGCAGCTGCTCCAGTCTCTGGCTGAAGGCTGCTGTGTCAAACGACATGTTGGCAGTCAGTTGTAGGGCCTCGTATTTCGCGGAGAGATCGCTCCGATAGTCGTCGATGAACTGCTGGAGCTCTCCAAGGGGCTCCGTAAATTGTCCTGCCACCAGCGGGCATTCCGTCGCGATGATGTTGCTCACCGAGTCAAGCTTTGCTTGCATCGTTGTGAGCTGGTCGCATAAGACAGCGTAGATGGAGTCGTTGAGTGCTTTCAGCAGCCGCTCTTTCTCCAGTCGCTCCTGCTCCTTGTCGTAAGCCAGCTGGGCTGCCTTTGCGTCGTCGAGCAGCAGTCGGATAGCTTCTTCGATAGCCGTCGTGTCTAATTCGCTGTCGGCCGTTAGTGCTATGGCTTCGTATTGTTGATTCAGTGCATTGCGCAAGTCAAGGATTTGCTGCTGTATCGACAGGATCCGCTCGTCGAACATCTGGGCTACGTCCTGGCAGTCGGTTGCGATGACCGTCTTCGCATCGTCCATCTCAGTCTGCAGGGCGTCGAGGCGGGCACTCAAGTCAGCGAAGACTGCTTCGTTGACAGCCCGTCGCATTCGTTCCTGTTCCTCGTAGTCCTGCTGGGCTTTCTCGGCATCGTAGAGTACCTGCATGATGGCAGCCTCCAGGGCACTGGTGTCAAGCTTGTCGTCGGCTGTAAGGGCAACCGCCTCATGCTTCTGCTGCAGGTCTGCACGGAGGGCATCGATCTGCTGTTGCAGGGCTGCCAGCCGCTCGTCAAACTGCGAGGCCACATCCTTACATGCTATGGCGATTGCAGCCCGTGTAGCATCGAGCTGTGCCTGAAGGGCGTCGAGCTGTGCGCTCTGGGCGGCAAAGACAGAGTCGTTCACTGCCTCGCGCCTTATCTGCTCTTGCTCTTGCTCGTAAGCCAGCTGGGCTTGCCTAGCATCGTCAATGGTCTTTGCGATGGCAGCCTCAATGGTACTGGTGTCAAGCTTGCTGTCAGCCGTAAGGGCAACCTCCTCATGCTTCTGCTTCAGGTCTGCGCGGAGGGCGTCTATCTGCTTTTGCAGGGCTGTTAGCCGCTCGTCGAACTGTGAGGATACATCCTTGCAGTCTGTGGTAATGGTTTCCCTGGCATGGTCGAGCTGTGCCTGAAGGGCATCGAGCTGTGCGCTCTGGGCGGCAAAGACGGAGTCGTTCACTGCCTCGCGCCTCATCTGCTCCTCGTAGGCCTGCTGGGCTTGCCGGGCATCGGCCAGCAACTGGGTAATGGCAGCCTCGATGGCATTCGTGTCCACTTGGCTGTCAGCCGTCAGGGCGACGGCCTCGTGCTTGAGGTCAAGGTCTGCACGGAGGACGTCTATCTGCTGCTGCAGGGCTGCGAGCCGCTCGTCGAACTGTGAGGCCACATCCTTGCATTCTTCAGCGATGAGGTCTCTGGCAGCAGCCAGCTTCATCTCAGCAGCGTCCAGTTGTGCATTCAGCCTGGCATAGGCATCTTCGTTAGCTGCCACCCGTTGCTGCCACTCCTGCTCTGCTTCGTATGCCTGCTGGGCATTCTTCGCATCGGCCAGGATCTGTGCGATGCTCGTTTCTACGGCACTGGTGTCCAGTTGGCTGTCGATGGTCAGTGCTATGGCCTCATGCTTCTGCTGAAGGTTGGCACGGAGCGTATTAATCTGTTGCTGAATGGCTGCCAGGCGCTCGTCGAACTGGGCGGCTACGTCCTTGTAGTCAGCAGCGATGGTGGCCTTGGCTGCCTCCAGCTGAGCCTGCAACGCGTCGAGCCGTGCCGAAAGCACTGCATAGACGGAGTCGTTGACGAATTTCATCCGCTCTTCCTGCTCCTGCAGCTCGATACCTTCCTCATATGCCTGCTGGGCAGCCAGTGCGTCGGCCAGCAGCTTGTCAATTTCTGCTGCCAGCTGGCTTGCCTGCGCAGCCAGCGCCTCCCTGTCGAGGGCGTAGTTCTCGTAACCGTCGTTGATGGCGGTCTTCAGGGCTGTGATATGTTGCTCGGCCAGGAGAATCCGGTCGGTGAACATGTCCTTCACGTCGGCACATTCGCTGACGATCCGCGACTTCACCTCGTTCAGCTTCTGCTCTAGGCTCTGCACCATTGCCAGCAGCTGGTCGCGACCCTCGTCGTCTTTTGAGAGGAGCGACACGGTGCACCCCTGACAAGTGGCCTCGTCGACCTCGCCGTTTGTACGCCGGACAGAGACTTCCGACAAGGTGATGAGCTTGTCGACCGTCATCGTGTCAGCCGCGTGCACATTGAAGTAGACCAGTGCCCCCGTATTGCCTGAGATAGGCGTCTTGAGCGTGTTGTACACCAGCACCCGTCCGTAGTAGCTGCTGCTAGCGCTGTGGTTCAGCTCCACCGATGAGCCGGCAGCCCTCTCGTTGTTCACGGCGGCCCACTTCCCGTTGTCGAGTTTTGCAAAGTCCAGTCCGTCAGGCAGCGTGATACGCACAGAGACCATATAGACGTCCGGCAGGTCGGTGTCCAGGTTCAGCGCTACCTGCCGTGTCTGTCCCGGCACTATGGCAAAGTCGTCTATGTACAGTTTGCTGGCCGAAGTAGCCGGAGCTACTTTGGCCAGCATCATCATCGCAAGCAATAGAAACTTCGATGACATTTTCAGCTTGAAAGCGTGTTGCATCATCGGTGCGTAGGATTATTTCTTCACCTTGCGCACTGTACCGTCAGCGCGGCGCACGATGTTCACACCCTTCTGTGCGGTGCCGATGCGCCTACCGTTGAGGTCGTAGATCTGGTCGTCGGGCTGCGCATTGACGAGGTCGATGCCAGTAGTGACAGTCTTGACGACTGGCAGCGTGATGCCTGCCGGAACGACTCCTTCGAGTGCAGGCGTGGTGGCCACGACGTCCTTCAGGCAGATCTCGCTCTCCAGTGGCAGCTCGTTGGTGGCTGTCAGCACGATGGTGAAGATTGTGCCCTCCTCGCCGTCGATGCCGTCAGGGGTAATCAGCAGCATGCCCGTTGCAGGGTTGTAGAGCGCACTTCCGCCAAGGCGGTCGGAGCCCTCCACCGTTGCCGTCAGGCCTTCCGGCAGCACCAGCTCGGCCTGCAGGCCGGCAATGCTGATGGCATTGGTCATCTGCACGTCGACGCTCGCCGTCTTCCCGGGGGCTATCTCCAGCTCTTCCTCGCTGAATGCGAGTGCCACGCGGCTGTCGTAGACGTTCACCGTGAGTGTGATGTCGGCTGAGGCGTATTCATCATAGGTTGCTGTAGAGGCGACGATATTCGTCAGTTTCAGCTCTGCCTGTCCGCTGTAGTCGCTCTTTGCCCTGAGCTTCACCGTGAACACAGCACCTTCGCTGCCCTCGATGTTGCCGTCAGGCGCCACGAGCATGACACCCGTAGCGGGATTGAAGCTGAGGTTTGGCAGACGGTCGCTTTTCTCCACTGCGCTCACCTCGATGCCCTCGGTGGCCTGCAGCTCTGCTGAGAAGATGGCAACGGGAACGTCGGCATTGGTCATCGTCACTGCGACGTCGAACTCCTCGCCGCTGAGGACATCCACTGAAGTCTGTCCGAAGGCGAAGTCGACCGAGCCGGCAGCTTCTGCCCTTGCCATGCCGGCAGTGGCCAGCATAGCAAGAGTGATTGCAGTCAGTTTGATATTCTTGAACATAGTCATCGTAGTGTTTTTTGATTCAACATTCAGGATTTTACTCTTCAGGATTGATCGTGCCATAGACGAAGAGGTTCTTGATAGCCAGCACGTCGATGATGTTGACCTTGCCGTCGACGTTGGCATCGAAGCGCTTGAAGCGGGCCGTGCCAGCCTCTGGCAGATCCTTGTTGAGCAGGGCGGTGATGATCTGGTCGAGGTCGGCGTCGTCCACCGTGCCGTTGCCGTCGATGTCGCCTGGGGTGATGCCTGACTCAGCCTGTTTCTCGGCTGCCAGCTTCATCAGTTCGGCAATCTTGCTGCGGATGCCCTTCTCGTCAATTTTGTAGTCGGAGGTGAGCACCTTGTCGGCCCACTTGTACCACACGTCCTGATAGGTCTTCGTAATCATGTCCTGAATCTCGTCAATCAGTGCTACGACATCCTCGTCGTCAGCCACGTCGGCGTAGTCAGTAGCGATGGCATCCTTGGCGGCATCGAGCTCACTCTGCAGCAGGTCGAGGATGGCCAGCAGCTGGTCGCGCAGCTCCTTCATGTCGATTTCCTTCTTCATGTCAGTCTCCAGGTCGTCCATCTTCTTGCTGATCTCCTTGGCGGTCTTGTTGATGGCAGCCTTGTCGAGCGGCTCGTCGTTGAGGATATGGTTCTCCAGGTCGGTGATCTCCTGCTGTATGGCTGCAATCTGCTCGTCGTACGGGCTGCCCAGCTCCTCCTCGGCAATCTGTGCCTCCAGCTTGTCGGCACGCTCGCGCAGGGTCTCGGTGGTAGCCAGTAGCTGCTGGCGCTCCTGATCAGCCTCATACTTAGCCTGTGCAGCGTCGGCGTCGCTCTTCAGCTGGTCGATCTGCTTGCTGATGGCCTCTATCTGCGGGGTGTAGGCCTCCTTGTCGAGCGTCTTGGCGGCGTAGGCCTCGTCGACGTCTTTGCCCAGCTTCGTGATAGCCTCCTGAATGGCAGCTGCCTCGTCGGCATAGTCGTCGGCCACGTCGGCATCATCCTTGGCGATGCTCTCCACGGCGTCTTCAAGCTTCTGCTGCAGCTTGGCAATCTCGTCCTTCAGTTCGGCATAAGCCTTGTCGAGGGCAGCCTGTGCCTCTGCGGCAGCCTGCTGTGCCTCTTCGTAAGCCTTCTGTGCCTCGTCGGCAGCCTTCACCACGTTGTCGATTTCCTGGGCAATCTTGGCAATCTCGTTTTCGGTAGCCTCCTTGTCGAGGGTATTGGCGGCATAGTCCTCGTCCACCTTCTTCTGCAGGGCGGTGATCTCCTGTTGGATGGCGTCTAGCTCGTCGGCATAGTCGTCAGCCACGTCGGCATCCTCCTCGGCTATTTGCTTCTTAGCATCGTCGAGCTTCTGCTGCAGCTTGGCAATCTCAGCCGTGAGTTCGTTGTAGAGCTCCTCGTCTTGAGCCTTCACGGTGAGGGTGATGGATGCCGGCGAGTAGTTCTTGGCCTGTGCGGTAGTGACGTTGATGTTGTTCAGCTGCACGGTCTCGTCGGCGGTGAATGTGTCGTCGGCCGTCAGCGTCATGGTCAGCAGCACGCCATCGTTGCCACTGATGTCGCCAAAGGTGTAAAGCTTGCCCGTGGCGGCGTTGTAGTTCAGAGGGCTGGAGAGACGGTCGCTGGCGGTGAACTTGGCCGTAATAGAGGCGGGAAGCATCAGCTGTGCCTCGAAGCCGGTGAGGACGACATCGTTGGTCATCGACACCTCCACGTCGACCGAGCGGCCGGGAGCCAGGTTCACGCTTTCGCTGGCGAAGGCGAGTACGACGTTGGCATCGCCCACGCTGCTGCCGTCTAGTACGCTGACCTCCATCTGCAGGTCGTCAGCCTCGTAGTTCTTGGCCGAGCTGGTGGTGAAGTTGATGTCGCTGACGGTCAGTGTGGCCGTGCCGGCAAAGTCGTCGTCGGCCTTCAGGGTGACGGTGAATATCGTACCCTCCTTGCCGGAGATGCTCCCCAGGGAGTAGAGTTTGCCCGTGGCAGCGTTGTAGCCCCAGTTGCTCAGGCGATCGCTCTTCGTTACCTCTTTGATGGTCAGTCCGGCAGAAGCCTTCACTACGGCCTCTATGCCGCTCAGGGCCATGCCGTTGGTGAGCTGCACCTCGATACTGGCTTCCTCACCGCTGGTCATCGTCAGGCTGGCGGGGCTGAAGGCCAGTGACAGCGTCTCGTCGGCAGGTGTCTCGCCGCCGGGGGTGTCAGAGCCTCCCTCAGCGTTGGTGACGGTGCAGGGCAGTGTCTGTGCCTCTGCCATCGTACCGTCCTCAGTCTTCACGCTGGCCGTCAGCGTGATGGTGCTGGTGGCAGCGAGTGCTGTTGAGGCAACGACCTTAAACTTCAGCACGGCACCCGTGTTGCCTGTGAATTCCGTGCCGATGGTGCGTACGATGTACTTTCCAGTCTTGGGGTTGAGGGTCTTGATGGCGGCGCCGCGGGCTCCGTCGGCATGTGCTCCCTCTCCGTAGGCGTTGGCTACGAAGGCCAGTCCTTCCGGCAGGGTGACGACGCCCTCTATGCCATATAGCTTATCTGTGTTGTCGAGATTCAGGCTCACCTCTTTCTGCTCGCCGGGGGCGATGCTGAAGTCGGCAATGCTAGCCACGTTGTCGGCCATTGCCGTGTTGGCGCCCATTAGCACCATCAGCAGCATGGCCAGGCGAGTGGCAAGATGGCTCTTATGTGTAAAACGAATCATAGTCAATCTGTGTTTTTGAATTCGATGAATGGTCGTAATGGAAATTGGAAAAAGTGCGTGGCTGTACCCTCACGTGGGTTGCCACGCACTTCATCTATGAGAATTGCTATCACTAGCCTTACTTAACGAACACCTTCTTCACGTTGCCGTAGGCATCGCGGACGATGTTCACGCCCTTCTTCATGCCGTTGACGATGCGGCCGCTCAGGTCGAAGCGAGTGCCCTCCTGGCTGCCAGCCTTGATGCCGGCGATGGCGTTGGCCGTGCCGCTGAGTGTCAGCGAGTGGGCGCCAGCCGTGGTGAAGACGACGTTGGCGAACTGTGCATCGCCCTCCACGTCGACGTAGAGCATCATGCCGTTCTCGATCGTCTCGCCGAAGCTGACGATGCGGTGAGCACCGTTCTCCAGCTCTGCCGAGCGTAGCGTCAGGCCCTCAGCGCCCTCAGCCACCACACGTCCGCCTACGACATCCATCTGGAAGCCGGTCAGGGCAGTGTTGCTGCTCAGCTGGAAGTAGAGGCGTGTGATGCCGCCGGCCAGCTGCTCCTTAGCGATGGCGTAGGCAGCTGTCGGCTGCTCGCTGGCGCGGGCGGGAGCCTCGTCCTTGAGACTGCCGTCCCAGTTCAGGCCGGCTGAGAGGTTGGCGATGCCCTGAGCGTCAGCGATGGTGATCTTACCGTCTCCGTTGACATCGTAGACCTCGAAGTTCTCGTCGCCTGTAGCGGGCAGCTCGTTGTTGAGCAGCTTCTCGAGGAAGAGGTCGAGGTCGGCACCGTCGACAACGCCACTGTCGTCGCCAGTGATGTTACCCGGCACGACGACGGGCTCCGGTGTGGGCTCCTCGGGCACGAGCTTGAGGTCCTCGATGGCCTTGTTCAGCTCGTCGATGGCCTTCTGGATGTCCTCGATGTCCTTGCCAAGTGCTCCCTTCAGACCGCCATAGTAGTCCTTCGTGGTGTCGATGGCGTCGCTCAGGTCGCTGATGCTGGTGTTGACAGCGTCGAGCTGCTTGTTCAGTTTATCGTTGTCGGCGATGGTGTAGTCGTCCTCGTTGAAGCTGATAGCCTTGGCCTGATCCTGCAGGTCGGCGAGCTCAGCCTTCAGCTGGCGCTTGGCGGCGGTGTTGAGCACGTCGGCGAGCGTCTCGTCGGTGGAGGCCATCAGGTCGTTCACCTTGGTGAGGTCCTTAGCGTCAGTAACACCATTCTTGGCCTCAATCTCGTCCTTCAGCGTAGCGAGGTTACCCTCAACGAGCTCGAACTTAGCCTTGAAGTCCTCAGGAGACTGGCCAAGGTCAGCTATCTCGTCCTTAGCATCCTGGATGGCCTTCTCGATGGCCTCGAAGCCAGCGGCGATGTCGGCGTTGAGCTTCTCAGCAGCCTTGACCTTGTCGTCGTACTCCTTCTGGTAAGCAGCGGCGTCAGCCTGCAAGTCTTCGATGGCCTTCTTGACATCAGCGATCTTCTCGTTGATAATCTCCTCGTAGGGCAGGATGTTGTCGGTCTTGTCCTCGATGAGCTTCTTGACAGCCTCGATAGCCTTGTCGATGGCCTCCTGCTGAGCGGCAATGTCAGCCTGCTGCTCTTCGGTGAAGTTCGAGGGATCCTGCTTGATGGCAGAGCTCAGTTCGGCGACTTGTGCATTCAGCTTGTCGAGTACGGTCTGGCTAGCCTGTGAGTTGTTCTGGTTGGTCATCTCGGTGAGCAGCGTGGTTACCTCATCCTCCAGCGGCAGCAGGTTCTCGGGCTTCTTGTCCTTCGCAGCCACGGCCTCGGCCTCGGCAATCTTCTTCTTCAGAGCCTCGATCTGCTCCTTGTACTTGGCAGCCTGCTCCTGTACGCCAGGTGTCTCGAAGTCGTTGGCGTAGAGCACGTACTGGGCCTCCAACTCGTTTTGCACGAAGTCTTTGAGCAGAGCCACCTCAGCGTCGTAGAGTGTGACACCCTTGGCTGCCTCAACGTCCTTCAACATATTGTCGATGGCTTTCTGGCGAGCGGTCTTGTTCTTGGTGACCTCGTTGTTCTCCTTGTCGCTCTTAAGGGCAGCCTTCTCGGCGTCGAGCTTGTCCTGAACGGCCTTCAGCTGGTTGGCGATGACGCTCTGGCCGGCGAGATAGCCGTCGAGATACTCGGCAGCCTCGTCGATAGCCTGCTGAACGGCAGCGTACTGCTCCATGAAGTCGTTGTAGTTCATCTCCTCTGCCTTCTTGTCGTCAATCTTCTTCTGCAGTGCCTCGATGCTAGCCTTCAGGTCGTTAAAGTTGTCAGCCAGCTGGCCGTTCGGCTTCTTGTTGTTGTAGTCATTGTTGAGGTTACGGAGTGCCTTCTTGTCAGCATCGTCGAGATAGTTGCTTTCCGTGTTGACCTTTTTCAGGGCAGCACCAAGAATCTCGTCGGCCTTAGCCTCCTTGACGGCGGCTACCTTCTCCTCGAAGCCCTTAGCGGCTGTGAGGGCCATGTCGAGCTCGCTGAGATCCTGGTTGGAGATGGCGTCCTTGATGTCGGTGATGAGGTTGTCGATATCCTTGAAGAAGTCGTTGATGTCGCTATCCTTCCAGTCCTTGTTGAAGCCCTTGACGACGGTGGCGGCAGCATCACGTTGAGCCTTATAGTCAGCAACGAGTGCATCGCAGTCGGCGTGGACAGCGTCCATGATCTCCTTGACGTAGTCTTCCTCGTACTTCTTGATCTCATCGATCTTGGCCTGAACTTTCTTCATCCACTCACCATCCTTGTCGAAGACGGCGGGAGTGACGGTAGCCGTATAGGCATCGCCGATCTCCGTCTCGAGCTTCGAGATCAAGTTCGGCTGCTCGTAGAGACGGTCGACGAGCGGGTCGGTGGTGGCCTTCACCTTCTCGGTAGCGTTCTTCAGGAGGTCGCTCTGGAATCCCTTGTACTGCTCCACGGTTTCGGCAGCATCGGTGAATGCCTGGCGGGCATCCTTGATGGCAGCGTCGATGGCAGCCTTGGTGTCGGCATTATCCTGAGCGATACGCTCGTCGTAGCCATCCTTCGACTTAGCCTTGACGTTGTTGATCTTATTCTCGATTTCCACAATCTTGCTGAGGAAACCATTAGAGCTAGCCTTACCCACATTGTAGTCCTTAGGAATCTGTTCATTGATGTCGTTGAGCTCCTGCTTGTAGCCGGAGAGCTCCTCCTGCAGCTCAGGCAGCAGCGACGACTCGTCGGTCTTGGAGATCTCGGTGAACACCTCGTTCCAGAGCTTCTCAGCCTTTGCTATCTCCTCGTCCTGCTTCGTCTTCTGGTTGAGGTTCTCCTTAGCCTCGTCCTTCACGGCCTTGATGCGCTTTTGGAGATCCTTGAGCTTATTGGTCAGGTTCTCCTGCTTGTCTACGGCACCCTTCTTGTTCAGCTTGTCGATTTCCTTCTTCAGGGCAGCGAGCTCGTCGGTATAGGTCTTGTCCAGCACCTGTTGCTTGTAGTAGGTGTCGCCAGCGGCCTTGTCAGCAGCGACAGCATCTTTCTTAGCCTGCTCGAGGTCTGCAGCGACAGTATTGTAAAGCTTGGTCATCGCAGCGTAAGCCACCTGGTTGTCGGCAGCAGCCTGAGCCTCTTCCTTGAGCTTGGTCAGGTCGTCCTTAGCCTTGTTCAGGTTTGTCACAATCTCGTCGAGCTCCTGCTGCGTCTTGCCGTCGAGGGTAGGAAGCGGGAGTACCTTGTCCTTGATTTCGCTGTTCTTCTTGTTGATATCGGCCTCGTTGTCGCCACAGTCAAGGTCGTCGATGTCCTTGGCGAGCTTCTCCACGTCGCCGGCCAGCTCGTTGATGGCAGCCTGCAGAGCCTGAATGGCCTTGTCGGCCTGCTCCTTCTCCCATGCTGCCTGGTCGGCCTCGTAGCTCTTGAGCAGAGCGTCAATGTCGGACTGAATGGATGGATCGTCCTTGATTGCGGTCATGGCATCATAGTGCTTCGCATCCTTCAGCTTCATAGCAGCGGCAATGTCGTCAGTGATCTTCTTGATCCTCTTCTGGATGTCAGCAATCTGGTCCTTATAAGGCAGCACGCCGGCATCGGTACCCTTCTCGTAGATGTCGAGGTCCTTCACCTTAGCGGTCAGGTCGTCGAGATTCTTCTGATAGGTGTCGGTGGCCTTCTTGATGTTAGTGTAAGCCTCGTAGGCACCAGGAGCCTTTGTCTTCAGCTCGTTGATGTAGTTCTCAAGGTCACTCTTCTTCCCAGGGAAGGTATTCTTCTCGAAGTCCACGGCCTTTTTATCTTTGTATGCCTTGTTGATGGCTTTGAGCACTTCCGGGAAGTTGAAATTAGCAGTAACATTGGTGAACCAACCATCCCAGAAGCTTGCCACGTCGTAGGTATCGTCCTTCTCCGAAAGCTTCTTGTAGCCGGCATAGTTGTCGGTGATGGTCTTCAGCAGGTTGTCGTATTCGGCCTTTACGCGTGCGAAAGCCTCATAGTTGAGAATGTTGTCGCCCGAGAGCAGTTTTTCGATGGCCTCATTAATCTTTGAGGCATCCTCGGTGAGGTTGGTGAGATTTTTCTCGATGTTCTCAGTGTTGGCATTGTCGGCAATCTTCTTCTTGAGGTCGTCGATGAGCTTCTGGGCGGCGTCCTTATCTTTAGCGACATCAGCGTCGTTAGCAATGGCGTCCTTCTTCTCCTCGGCGTTCTTGTTGAGCTGCTCCTGGTTGGTGTTCACGATGTCATGGGCAGCATCGAGGATGGTTGCAAAGCCCTCATACTGAGTGGCAACGGCGTCCAGCTCGGCGATGGCTTTGTCTAGCTGGTCGATGTATCCGTCCTTGTCCTTCTCGCAGGTGCCGGCGGCCTTAGAAGCCTCGTTGTCGCTCGACACCTTATTAATAATGTCGAACTGCGAAGTGAGTGCCTTTACGCCTTCTGAGCGCAGCGTCTCTGAGTCGTCCTTGTCCTTCGGCAGCACTTTCTGAATTCTCTCGTTAGCAGCAGTGAAGGCATCGGTGGCAGCCTTAACCTTGTCGACAACAGCCTGATAGGCACTGTTGTTGCCTCCGTCGAGCGCCTTTGCCGCCTCAATGTTCTCTGTTAGCTTCTTGATCAGGGCATCGACTGCGCTCTTGTCTGGGTTGGTGCCAGCCTTATAGGCGTTGATGGCATCCTGTACCTTGGCGGGGCTGGCGTCCTCGTCATTGTTGACGCGATCCTTGCCGACCTGCGATGTGACGTTCTTGTTGAAGTCAGCGATGAGTGCATCATAGGTCTTCTGCAGCTCGCCAGCTTGGAATTCAACCTCAGCAGCAGCAGCGTCAGCCTTAGCCTCCTCAATGCCTGCATCCAGCTTCTGGAGAGCAGCCGACTCTGAGGGATCTTTCCAGAGCTCACTGTTCTTATAGTTCTCGTAGGTCTCGGTAGTGCCGATCTTCTCAATCTCCACGCCAATGGCATGCAGAGCCTCAAGAATCTTTGCGTTCTTGTCGTTTTCGGCATAGCTACCAACGATGGCCAGTGCCTCGTTGTATTTCTTCTCCAGCTCAGCCACTTTGGCCTTGAACTCCTCCTTCGAGAAGTTGAGCACGACGACCTGCTGGGGAACGTTGAACTTCACCTCGTAGTCGGCCTTCAGGTTGACGGTGACCGTCGTGGTTTCCTTCACCTCGAAGTCGATGCTGATCTTGTCGCCGTCCTTGAAGGTCTTGGCATCCACGCCAGGCAGTCCTGTTACTGTCAGGACACCCTCGCTGAACTGCTTCACAATGGCATCAGTCTTGAATGTGTACTTACCCGGTACAAGTTCACCGATGGCTACGTCCTGTCCCTGATCGGTAACGACCATAGCATCCTTGGTGACGACGTCGGCTGCATTCACCACAACGGGGATAGCGCCAAGCGCCATGAATGAGTAAACAAATTCTTTTCTCATACTTTTGTTTGTTTTAAATTGTTATAAAGTTATAGTTGTACTTTTATCCGATACATTATTATTAATGTTCGCGTGACCCATCACGGGCGCGGCTTTCAGGCCTAGACCCTTGCCGTTAATTCCGTGCAAAGATATGCAATATTGATAAAAAGGTGAATAGTGAAAAAGCTGTAAATCGCGAAACGTATGGATTTTTTCGCCAATTTGCAGTTCGGGGCAGTTTCAGCCTTTGCGAATCATGTCAATGAGGCTGCGTAGCACTGGCTTTGAGACATGGATGGCGATGTGCTCGCCGTGGTCGTCGGAGAGGAAGAGCGTCTCGCGTGCTGTGCTGATGCGGAAGAGTCTGCGCAGGTTGACGATGTATTTTCGTCCCAGTCGCAGCAGATGCGGCCTGGATTCCGGCATTTCAGAAATCAGTTCTTCCAAACGTGCAAGACCATAAGGTACCATGAAGTGGCTTCCTGAAGCATAGTACACCTGCGTGTAATGGTCGTCGGCCTGCAGGTAGAGTACCTTCGACAGGTCGATGATGTAGAGTTCGTCGTGTGCGCAGAGGCGCAGGGTCTCATCATTCATTGCTGCTGCGTTTTTTTGTGGATAGGTCGCCAGCACAAAAAAGGCGTGGTCGCTGTTTCTCTGTCTATCCCGGGAACACAGGCTCTCGCATTGCCACACCCACACAGGATAGACAACGCAGTTAGCCCACGCCAGCACGTACTATTCAATGAATCATAGATACGCACCACGTAGACGCTTAGGTTGCCATCTGCCTGCTGTGGGTTCATGGAATTTGCGAGATTCGTGTTCCACAACGACAAACGTCCGAAAACGTCTCTTTATGTACTAAGTCACGCCCGCCGCCCATTGTCGGGCTAACCGAGCGTTGTTGCAAAAGTAACCATTGTTTGCGAGACGACCAAAGAAATTAACGTGAATGTTCCTAATTTAACATTTTTTTCGTCTCCTGCCCCTCGCCCCCTCTTGCTACTCCCCTTCCTTCGGCTCCCTAGTGTCGGGGCTTCTGCTGGCCGGATGGGCTTTAGGCACTGGCTAGTAGGCCTTGCGCGACACCAAAACAACTTGTTTTGGTCAGCAAAGAGGCCGATCTTGATGACCAAAGTGGCCGACTTTGAAGACCAAAACAAGTTGTTTTGGTAGCGGGGGTGGCTTGCTGGCTATAGCAAGGCGGCTCTCGGGGCAGTGCAGACACGGTCTGGTTGCTGCGCCAAGAGACCTTGGAGCGTGGCGCAGGACACTGGAAAACGATCCAACGGAGGTGTATGTTTTTTGTACGGTTTGCGAATAATTTGTGATTTTATTTGGTTGTTTGCTAAAAAGTTGTTACTTTTGCAGCGAACTTTTTGTTGAGACGAAAGCAAACATGAGCAATAACAATACAGACCCCACCCCTGCCCCTCCCCTTGAAGGGAGGGGAGAACCATTCGACTTGTCCAGTGGCGGTAGCAGCTCCCCTCCCTTCAAGGGGAGGGGCAGGGGTGGGGTCTGTAACTTATTTTAGCAGGCCGAATTGAGACGAACTGAAACAAGACGACAACAATACTAATCAACAACAACAATACTAATCAACTACACGATGAGAAAGTTTACACTGTTTCTCCTGGCCGTGTGCTTTGTGCTCACGGCGGGAGCGGCCCCCACGGGACCACGTAAGGATGTGAAGCTGCCCGCCGCCATGACGCAGCGACTGCAGCATTTCACCAGTAAGCAACACCGGCAGCCGCAGCGCTTCAACGCGCAGCAGCAGCACGCCAGCGACATGCGCACGCTGCGGGCCCTGCAGCAGCGCACCACGGCAAGTGGCACGGCCGCCCAGCGCGCACCCCGCCTCGCCGCCGCCATCATCACCTCGCGGCCCGAGGGCGACTACAAGCTCTATGAGCGCAATGGCGACAGCTATGTGGGCACGATGTTCGGCGTGTACTACAACCAGTGCCTTGGCGGCCTTTGCGAAGTGGTGTTCGGCAGCGACGGCAAGGTGTACCTGAAGAACATCATCTCGCAGATAGCTGTCCCCGGCTGGATCGAGGGTACGCTCAGCGGTAGCACCATCACCTTCACACTGCCCCAGGTGGTGGAGAGCTATGGCGGCGGAGAAGACTACTACGCCTCGCTCATGGCCTACGATGCTGCTGAACAGACCTACAACAGCGTGGAGGGCACGCAGACGCTGACACTGAGCTACGACGCCGCCACCGGCACTATCAGCAGTGGCGACGACCTGGCCGATGGCGACCTCGTGGTGGGCGTGGCCGATATGGACGGCTACTGGGTCGGCTATGCCGACTGGAACTTCTCGATGACTCCCGTCACTGATGAGCCGCTGGAGGCTCCTGAGGGTCTGCAGACGGACATGTTCATCGTGCAGGCCGACGGATTCCCCGGCTGCGTGGCCAACGTGGGTTTCCAGGGCAGCGACGTGTGGGTGCAGGGCATCTACCCCGCCATGCCCGAGGCTTGGGTGAAGGGCACCATCAATGGCGACAAGGCCGTGTTCAAGAACAAGCAGTTCCTGGGAGCCGACTTTCAGAACATCAAGGTGCAGTACCTTGTCACCGCCACTGCTGAGGAGACCTTCGTCGAAGATCCTGAGTGGGGCGACTATACCGAGACCTACTATTATCTGAGCGACGTGGACATTACCTTCGACTACGACGCTGCCACCAAGACCTTCACCGGCACCAACCTCTTCGTGGTGAACGCCGGACTGCAGGAGGTGAGCTATGCCAACATCTACGAGAATACCGTCATCAAGCCCTTCGTCGAGACGGCTGCCACGCCGATGGCTCCCAGCAACGTCACCCTCTATGAGGAGGGCTACCAGAGCTACCAGATGGGCTACGGCTGGGGCGTCATCGAGTTCGACCAGTACACCAACGACGAGGACGGCAACTACATCCTGCCCGACAAGCTCTCCTACCAGCTGTGGATACGCGTGAACGGTGAGGAGATGCCCCTCGTGCTGCACACCTACGACTACCAGAATCTTGACGAGGATATGGTAGAGCTGCCTTACGACTTCACCGACAACTGGGACATCTCGGCAGAGAACAGCTACCACTATGCCTACTACTACGTCGTTGGTCCCGAGGCTTACGGCGTGCAGGCCATCTACCGCGGACAGGGCGAGGAGCGCCGCTCCGAGATCGTATGGGCCGATGCCTACGACCTGGGCAGTGAGCTGCAGCCCGAGGCTGCCACACCTGATTATCCCGACGTTGACCCGCAGGACGTGGGCAGCAGCATCAGCTACGGCAGCTACACCGGCAACGAGAGCCGCGTGACCTTCGGCGAGTGGAAACCGCAGACCTACGACGTGGCCATCCGTCTGCAGGAAGAGGCACTGGTGGGAACATACATCGAGGACGTCACCCTGAACCTGCGCACCGTGAGCGGCGTGAGCAACCTGAAGGTGTGGCTCACGAGTCAGCTGCGCGAGGAGGACGGACAGAACGCCCCCGACCTGATTAGCGTCGATGCCGACATGCCCGCCAAGGCTGGCAACGTCACCGTGAAGCTGCCCAAGCCATACATTATTCCTGAGGAGGGCGTCTATGTGGGCTACTCGTTCACCGTCTCTGAGGATGCCTACTCTCGCACCAACAAGCCCGTCACCATCGTCGACCAGGTGAAGCCCTTCGGCTTCTACATACACTCCACGGCCTGCTTCCTGAAGTGGCTGGAGCTGTCGGAGCTGGTGGGCGGCTCGGCATGCATCAACGTCACGTTCGGCGGCAGCCTGGTGAAGAAGAACGCCGTGGCACCTGCTGAGGGCGACAAGATCTACGTGCTCACCGGCAGCGACATCAGCGTCAGCGTGCCCTTCGTCAACCACGGCTCAGAGGGCATCACGTCGCTCGATCTCGAGTATACCTTCAACGGCACCACCGCCACCGAGCACGTCGACCTGAGCAACCCCGTCAAGGGCTTCTTCGGACAGACCTATAACCATTCGTTCAGCCTGCCCGCCGTCAGCGAGAAGGGTACCTACGACCTCGTGGTGAAGGTGCTGAAGGTGAACGGTGTCGACAACGAGGAGCCGCAGGCTGAGGCTGCCACGCCCGTCTTCGTCATCAACACCATGCCCCGCCATCGCTCGCTGCTCGAGGAGTACACAGGCACGTGGTGCGGATGGTGCCCCCGTGGCTTCGTGGCCCTGGAGCTGCTTAAGGAGCAGTACCCCGACGACTTCGTCTGCGTCAGCTACCACAACAGCGACCCGATGGAGATCACTACCGTCTTCCCCAGCCCCGTGTCCGGCTTCCCCTCGGCATTTGTGGACCGCGGCATAGAGGTAGACCCCTACAGCGGGCTTGAGGAGGACGGCTTCCACATCGTCGACGTGCTGCAGTGGCGCAACACGATGTTCGGCGTAGCCGACTTGGACGTGAAGGCTACGCTGGCCGGTGACAACAGCACCGTCGACGTGGTGGCCGATGTCACCTTCCCCTTCAGCGACGATGCTGCCGACTACTCCATGGAATACATCCTCGTGGAGGACGGCCTCACTGGCGAGGGTAGCGACTGGGTTCAGGCTAACTACTACTCTGACGGAGAATCCGGCGAGATGGGTGGCTTCGAGGCTAAGGAGGACTACGTCAGCGGACTGGTGTTCAACGATGTGGCCGTGATGCAGTCGGAGATGGGCGGCATCAGCGAGAGCATCCCCGCTGCTGTCGAAGCCGACCAGCCCGTGCAGCACCAGTACTCCTTCGACCTGGAGATGGCCGTGAACAGCTCGTGGGAACCCATCATCCAGGACTATGAGAAGCTCTACGTCGTGGCACTGATCATCGACAATGCCACCGGTACGGTGGCCAATGCCATCAAGGTGCCCGTCACCTCGGCTACTGTCGGCATTGAGAATGTCGACGCCAAGCAGCGCAGAGGCTCGCAGACCGTCTACGATCTCATGGGTCGCCGTGTGGCACAGCCGCAGAAGGGCATCTACATCCGTAATGGCCGTAAGGTGGTGAAGTAACTGTCAGTCAGGTAGTAAGCTGTCAGATTCGGACAGCGAACAAAATCAGGAGGCGTACCTTTGTCACAGGTGTTCGCCTCCTGATTCTTTTGGATACGTTCTCTCGGGGCATGAGATACGTTCTCTCGGGTCATGAGGTACGTTCTCTCGGAGCATGAGGTACGTTCTCTCGGAGCAAGAGGTACGTTCTCTCGGAGCAAGAGGTACGTTCTCTCGTACCTCGCTCCTCGTACCTCGAAAAGAGCAGGCACCTCGAAAAGACATGCTTAGCCCTGCCTGGTCCGCCTGCGATAGCGGTGGCGGCTGATGAGGTGGCCTATGAGTGTGGGCAGTATGGCCAGGATGAGGAAGAGGAGGGTCATGAGCGTGTCGACAAGGAGACTTTCTTGGCGTGCCTTCTCACTGGTAAGGAAATAGACGATGATGAGGGCCATGATAGCAAAGATGAGGCAGCAGCCGGTGCGCCAGATGGTGCTCCAGGTGCTGTAGCCGAAGAGCTGGCGGTAGGTGACGACGATATAGACGGGTCCGATGATGCCGGTGATGGGTATGAGCGTGGCGAAGAAGGTGAGGATGACGGTGAGTGTGCTGAGGAACACCTGCAGGAAGAAACCCTCGGGCAGTGTGTGCCGCGGATAGGCGGGGGCATAGCGGAAGAGGAGCCATGTGGGCAGTATGAAGAGTGAGCTGATGATGAGCATGCCCCATCCCTGGTTGCGGTCGGTCCACTCGAAGAACTGGCCGACGAGGTTTTCGTCAACGTCGCTACTGGAGGACCCGTCCAGCGCTGCAAGGCCGCAGCTCTCGATGAGCCTGGTGAGCAGAGTGACGATGACGGCTACGATGATGAGCATCTTCACCGGTGGGAAGCTCACCTGTCGGTGGCCGCTGATGTAGTCGCGCACGAAGTAGCCGGGGCGCAGCAGCAGCTGCAGTAGCGACTGCGGCATCGAGCGGTTGCCGACGCCCCAGATCTCCATCACACCCTGGCGCACACTCTGCCACGTGATGCGCCCCGCGCCCGCTGCTTGCGCGCAGTAAGGGCAGTAGTTGCCGGTGAAGTCGTGGCCGCAGTTACAGCAGTGCTGGGTCTCGGCGCTCTTCAGCTCCCAGGTGGGCTGCTGCTGCTGCCAGGTCCTGAATCGGCGGTATCTCTCTTTGATATTACTCATCGCTTGTTAGTTTTTTGTTGCAAAGGTACGAAAAAGTGAGAAATAATGTGTACCTTTGCACCAGTTTTTTCTGACACATTAATTATAAAAGGAATGAAAAGCAGATTCAATCATTACCAGGTGTTGGCTGTAGCCGTGCTGACGGCCCTGCTGACAGCCTCGTGCACCGACGAGGAAGAGACATTGACACCATCGGGCGAGAAGACCGTGACGCTACGCTGCCAGAAGCCCGACTACCTGAAGGCCGGCGACCGCGTGGCGCTGATCTCGCCGTCGTACTACACCCCGATGGAGAACGTCGAGAAGACGGCCGACGTGCTGCGCCAGTGGGGGCTGGAGCCCGTCATTGGCCCGAACGTCGGACTGGTGTATGCAGGACGTTATGCCGGTACGGTCGACGAGCGCGTCAGCGACATCCGCTGGGCACTGTCCGACCCGACGATCAAGGCCGTCATCTGCAACCGCGGCGGCTACGGCACGATACAGCTCGTCGACGAGCTGGCACTCACGGAGTGGAGCGCACAGCCGAAGTGGCTGGTGGGCTTCAGCGACATCTCGACCATCCACGGGCTGCTGAGCCGTGCAGGCGTGATGAGCATCCATGGCACGATGAGCTCCTTCCTGGCCAAGGGCGGGCAGGACGCGACGAGCACGCTGCTGCGCGACCTGCTGATGGGTCGCGTGCCCCGCTACCACGTGCCTGCCCATCCGCAGAACATCACCGGGCGGGCCTCGGGCGTGCTCGTGGGTGGCAATATGTGCACCTTTGTGCCTAACCTCGGATCGCAGGCTGATGCTACGATGGGCCGCGACCTGATCCTCTTCCTCGAGGAGGTGGAGGAGTCGATGCACAACATCGACCGCCAGTTCAACATCCTGCAGATGAACGGCGTGCTCGACCGCTGCAAGGGCGTCGTGCTGGGAGAGTTTACCGACTGCGGTACGGAGTTTTCCTACGAGAGTGTCGAGCAGATGCTGCGCCAGTATCTTGCGGCTTACAACATCCCCGTGCTCTGCGGCTTCCCCGCCGGTCATGGCGATGTGAACCTGCCGCTGGTGATGGGGGCTACCGTGACGATCGACGTCCGTACGGACGGAGCCACGCTGCAGTTCGACATCGACGGTGAGCAGCAGGACGTGAGCACCCTCGACGTCACGGTCTCTCAGACGCCTGCTGCCGCCCGTATGGTGATGGCAGGGAAGAAAGAGATTTAATCGTCAGGGTGCCAGCCTCCAGGCGGTCGGCCGTGACGGCAAGGGTCAGCTGGGCAGGGGTCTTAGCGCTCTGGACGAGCACCTGTGCCAGACCGTTGAAGGCGGGGATGCTGAACTCGTGGCAGTCCGGATCCTTCGGATGGTCCTCACCCAGATACGACGGGTCGCCGTTGCCCACGCCGAGGATGCGGCCGTCGCCCTCCAGGCGCAGCGTCAGCATCGGGCAGGCATTGGGCACAACGCGCCCTTTCCGATCCTGTATCTCGACAGTAACCACGGCCACGTCGCGACCATCGGCAGCGATGGCCGTGCGGTCGGTGCTGAGCACGATCTGGCTGGCTTCCTTGGTCGTCTCCAGCGTCTTCGTCATCGTCCGTCGCCCGTTCTTATATCCCGTAGCTACCACGCGCCCCGGCTGGTAGGTGGCCTTCCATCGGAGGTGCCCGCCCAGGGGCATCTGCTGTCGTCCCAGCTTCTTACCGTTGACGGCGAGCTCCACCTCGTCGCAGTTGCTGTACACCCAGACGTCGACCTCCTCGCCCTCATGGCCTTGCAGGTTCCAGTGTGGGAAGACGTGCAGCACGGGCTCCTCCGTCCACCATGCCTTCAGATACCATGCCTCGTCCTTCGGGAAGCCGCAGTAGTCGAGGATGCCGAACTCCGAGTCGTGGGCCGGGAAGCTCAGTGGGTTGGGCTCGCCGCGATAGTCGAATCCCGTCCAGTAGAAGAGGCCTGCCGCCCAGGGGCGCTCGTCGTAGAATTTCCAACCCCGCTCGATGCGGTTCAGCGTGCCGTCCTTGTCGGCTTCGAGGTTCATCGAAGGCATGTGTCCCGGCTCGTCCTTCGAGCGGAAATAGACGCCGCGCGTGCCACAGCCCGTCGTCTCCTCCGTGCCGACGATCTTCCACGTGGGGTGCTGGCGATGGCGGTTGTCGACATCATTCTGCAGGATATAGTTGAAGCCCACGACGTCGAGCCCCTTGATCATCTCGCCGCCACCGGCATTGGCAATGGTGCTGGGGCGGGTTGGGTCGAGCAGGCGTGTGTACTCGCGCATGGCCTCCGCCACACGGCGTCCCTGCACGGTGTTCTCCATACCCCACTCCTCGTTGCCGTCGCTCCAGAGTATGACGCTGGGGTGGTTGCGGTCGCGGCGGATCATATTCCCGAGGAGTCGCAGGTGCTCGTCGTTGATGCCTGCCAGGCGGTTCTCGTCGACGACCAGCATGCCCAGGCTGTCGCAGATGTCGAGCAGTGCTGGCGTCATGGGGTTGTGCGAGGCGCGGTAGGCATTGCATCCCAGCGCCTTCAGCTGTCGGATGCGCCAGGTCTGCAGGGCATCGGGGATGGCAGCCCCCACGCCGGCATGATCCTGGTGCATGTTGACGCCCTTCAGCTTCAGCGGCTTGCCGTTGAGCACGAAGCCTTGCTGGGCGTCGAACAGGATGTCGCGCAGGCCGGTGGTCGTCTCGTACGTGTCGACGACCTTGCCTTTCAGCTTCACCACGGTCTGCAGCTTGTACAGATAGGGGCTGTCGGGGCTCCACAGGCGAGGCTGGCGGAGGGTCATGCTGGCACGCGTCGTCAGTTTCTCCTTGGGGCTGAGGACCAGCTGCCCGGCCGTCTGCTGCGCCACACAGTTCCCCTCGGCATCCAGCAGCCTGTGTTCGACGACGGGGCATTGCTGCTCCATCGAGCTGTTGCTCACCTCGGCCTCCACGTAGACGGTGGCCTCCGTGTAGGGCTCCTTCAGGTCGGCCCAGACGAAGGTGCCGAAGGGAGCCACGCTGACGGCAGCTGACTTCAGCAGCCAAACGTCGCGGTAGATGCCGGCACCCTCGTAGAACCAGCCCTCCTCCAGCGTGGCGTCGGCACGCACGCAGATGAGGTTCTCGCCACCATAGTCGACGTATTCCGTCACGTCGTAGACCTGCGTGGCGTAGCCGCTGGGCTCCGCGCCCAGATAGAAGCCGTTGAACCATACGCGGGCATCGCGGAAGATGCCGTCGAACTGCAGGGCGATGTGCTTGCCCAGGTCGCTGGCGGGGATGCTGATGGTCTTGCGATACCATCCCACGCTGGTCTCGGGATATTTGTAGCCCACCGTCTTGTAGCCGTGCGAGTGGCTGGCGCTGCCGGCGTAGGGCAGCGCCGCCGCCCAGTCGTGGGGCACGCGGACCTCCTGCCAGTCCTTCGGCTCGAACTTTGGCGAGTAGGGGCCCTCGTTGTGGATGGAGTTGGCTTTCGTCAGGTAGTTGAAGTACTCCGTGCCACAGCCGAAGTCCTTCTTCGCATCGGCAGCATTGCCAAGGTGAAACTGCCAGCCGTCGTCCAGCAGCGTCTTCTCCCGCACGCTCTGTGCCTGTGCGGGCAGGGCTGCCAGGGCGATGGCAGCGGCCGTCATCAGGATCATTCTTCTCATAGTGGTCTCACTTTTTTTTGTCGTGGTTAGTTGTTAATCTGCTGCAAAAGTAGCAAAAAAAACGGAAATGCGGGGAGGGTAAACTATTTAAGTATGTTAAATAACGCAGGAAGGCTACCCGCGACACCAAAACAACTTGTTTTGGTAGACCGATTTGGGTTTATTGTTCCGGCATGAGATTGCGGCGGGCGTCGAGGGCGAGGAAGATGAAAAGGAGGAAGGTGAAGCCCCAGAGCGAGGAGCCGCCATAGCTGAAGAAGGGCAGCGGGATGCCGATGACGGGCGTCAGTCCCAGTACCATGCCGACATTGATGAAGACATGGAATAGGAAGACTGAGAGGACGCAATAGCCATAGACGCGCCCGAAGGCGGTGGGTTGGCGCTCGGCCAGGTGGATAAGTCGCAGGATGAGCACGAGGAAGAGCACCAGTACGCCTGCCGCACCGATGAATCCCTCCTCCTCGCCGACGGTGCAGAAGATGAAGTCGGTATCCTGTTCAGGGACGTATTTCAGCTTGGTCTGTGTGCCGTTGAGGAAGCCCTTGCCCTCTAGTCCTCCCGATCCGATGGCTATCTCGCTTTGATGGACATTATAGCCCGCACCCTTGATGTCGTCGTCGAGGCCCAGTAGCACGTTGATGCGCTCGCGTTGGTGGGGCTGCAGCATGTTGTTCAGCGCATAGTCGGCACCATGGAAGAACACCAGCGACCCGATGGCGAAGACGGCTATCCAGAAGTAGGTGCGGAAGCGGGTGATGATGGCCTTCCATACCAGCCATGCCACGAGCAGCAGACTGAGCGTGAGCTGTATCCAGTAGATGTCGAAAGGTATGACGTAGAGCGAGAAGAGAAGGCTGACTGCAGTGACGGCGAGGCACGTGACGAGTGCTGTCAGCGACTCTGTCCAGGAGCGCTGGTAGATGCCTATCATGACGGATGTGAACACTTGTATGGCCAGCAGCACGATGGAGTGCCCCAGCGAGGTGGGCGTGTAGAAGAGCTGCGTGTCGCCATAGCGGATGCCGACGACGAAGTAGAACACCATGGCGATGGCTGTGAAGAGCACTGAGCCCGTCATGCCCTCGCGGTAGAGCATCAGGAAGAATGCCAGGAAAACGAGTGCTGATCCTGTCTCGCTCTGCAAGACGATGAAGAGCATGGGCAGCAGGATGATGGCCACGGTGCAGAGGAAGTCGCGCCACTGGCGGATGTCGTAGCCATAGCGCGACATGAACTTCGCCAGGGCGAGTGCTGTGGCAAACTTGGCAAACTCGGCAGGCTGCAGGCGTACGGGGCCAAGCACGAGCCACGATCGTGAGCCCTTGATGGTGTGGGGGTTGAAGATGGTGGCGAAGAGGAGCACCAGCGTCAGTACGAACACGGCGTAGGCAAAGGTGGAATAGTAGTCGTCGTCGAGCAGCAGCAGTACGAAGGCCAGCACGAGCGAGGTGCCTATCCATACAATCTGCATGCCTGAACGGGTGGAGAGGTCGAAAATGCTGACGTCGCTGCCATACTCGAAGCTGGCCCCGCAGATGCTGAGCCATCCGAAGGCCAGCAGGGCGAGGTAGATGACGATGGTGATGTAGTCGAGCGACTGCAGCACGCCTTTGGGCTTATCGGTCGGTTGTGCCATAGCTGATGTGCTTGTTCTGAATGGAAGTGGCGCGGTGCTCGGAGGCTTCTGAGAGGTGGCCTTTGAGGTACTGCTCCATGATGAGTCCGCCGATGGGCACTCCGAAGGTGGCTCCCCAACCGCCGTTCTCGACATAGACGGCTACGGCGATGCGTGCTGAGTCCATAGGTGCGAAGCCCATGAAGACGGAGTGGTCGTGGCCTTTGTTCTGGGCTGTGCCCGTCTTCCCGCAGGGTGTGAAGTCATATCCGCCCAGCGCCTTGCAGGTGCCTCCCAGTGCTGCCGAGCGCATGCCCTTGACGATGTAGTCGTAATGCTGACGTGCAGCCATGGTGTATCGTGGCGTGGTGTATAGGGAGTCGAGCGGCTCGCCTTCGACGGCCTTCACGACGTGGGGAGTGATGAAGTAGCCACGGTTGGCAATGGTGGCTCCGAGGTTGGCAATCTGCAGTGGCGTGGCGTTCACCTCACCCTGTCCGATAGCGATGGAGATGACGCTCAGGGCACTCCATCCGCGCTTGTTGTGCTTGTCGTAGAACTGTGCGTTGGGTATCAGTCCGCGCTTCTCGCCCGGGAGGTCGACGCCCAGGGGATAGCCGAAGCCCATCGACACCATATAGTCACGCCAGACGTTGATAGCCTCCTGATGGGAATCGTACTTGGAACTGTTGATCATGTGGTAGAGTCCCCAGCAGAAATAACCGTTGCAAGAGGTGGAGATGGCTGGCACGAGGGGTAGTGGCGAGCCGTGGCCATGACAGCCCACGCGCAGTCCGTGGTAGACGAAGCCGCGATAGCAGGGATAGGCTGTCTGGGGCGTGATGATACCCTCGCTGAGGAAGGTAAGGCCCTGGGTGGTCTTAAATGTCGAGCCTGGAGGATACTGTCCCATGATGCTACGGTTGAGGAGCGGCTTCCAGGGGTCGAGGCCCAGCTGCTGGTGGCTCTTCGAACGCTGTCGCCCGACCATCATGCGAGGGTCGTAGGTGGGCGAGCTGACCATGCAGAGCACCTCGCCTGTCGACGGCTCTATGGCTACGATGCTGCCGATCTTTCCTTCCATCAGTCGCTCGCCAAGGGCCTGTAGCTGCAGGTCGATGCTGAGCGTGAGGTTCTTCCCTGGCACGGGCTTCTGGTCGAGGGCACCGTTCTGGTAGCTGCCCTTGATTCGGCCGTGGGCATCGCGCAGGAGGATCTGCACGCCCTTCTGTCCGCGCAGCTGTTGCTCGTAGGAACGCTCTACGCCGATCTTGCCGATATAGTCGCCCGGTTGGTAGTAGTCGTCAGCCTCGATGTCGGCTTCCGATACCTCAGCCACATCGCCCAGGATATGAGCTGCGTAGGGATACTCATACTGGCGGATGGAGCGTCGCTGAACATAGAAGCCGGGGAATCGGAAGGCTTTCTCCTGGAAGATGCTGAAGTCGCGGTCGGAGAGCTGCGTGAGGAATGTCTGCTGTGTGTAGCGGGAGTAGCCCGGGTTCTTCCGGCGGTCGCGCATGAGGGCAATGCGGTTGTCGAACTCCTCACGCGTGATGTTCAGTGTCTGGCAGAGCTCGAGGGTGTCGAAGTGGTCGCGTGCCTCGTTCTCGATGAGCATGATGTCGTACGATGGCTGGTTATAGACGAGCAGCTCGCCGTTGCGGTCGCTGATGATGCCTCGTGAAGGGTAGTCGATCTTCTTCAGAAAGGCGTTGGAGTCGGCGTTCTTCTTGTAGTCGTCACTCATGAGCTGTAGGGTGAACAGGCGTATAATATATATGGTGACGATGAAAAAGGCCACGCCACCGACGACATATTTCCTGTATTCCAGACCGTCTTCCTTCACTTCCGTACGCAGGTTTTAATGATGTTCGCTATTTTCTGATGCCCTCCAGGGTCATGATGAGTATGAGCGTGAGCAGGGCACTGCCGCCCACACATTGCAGCCAATAGGCCCAGCCGGCAAACGAGAAGGCCTCAATGGCATAGAACACGATGCAGAAGACTAGCGTGAGGATGGTGGCCAGGCTCACGAAACGGCCCAGGCCCAGTGAGTGGGCAGAACTCTTGATGTTCTCTTCCGCCTCGCGAGGCAGGAATAGCTCGATCAGATAGGGCTGTAGCATACCCACGAGGGTCAGCGAGGCAGCTGCCACGCCGGGGGTGTTGCTGAACATGTCGACGAAGAGTCCCATGGCAAAGCTCCACAGTAGGGTGGCCCATCGTGGGTAGCCGCGGGGAATGGTGATGACGAAATAGACGTAGAGCAGCGGCGTGGCACAATGGAAGAGCTGGATGCGATTGAGCACCAGCACCTGCAGCAAGCAGAGCAGCACAAATACCAATAGTCGTCGTAGCGTATCAATTGCCATCTTCTAAATTCCCACTTTTAACTTTCCTCTTTCCTCTTTCCACTTTCCTCTTTCCACTTTCCTCTTTCCACTTCCCACTAATTCGCCAGTGCCATCGAGTCGCGTGCTGCCTGCAGCAGCTCCTGACGCTCAGCCACCGTCTCGTCAGTGATGACCTTGACATCCCGCAGACATCCGAAGTCGGTCGACAGCTTCACACGCAACCGATAGGACAGGCCGTCGGCTGAGTTTCCGATGCTGACGATGCGACCCACCGTGATGCCTGGCGGGAAGATCGTCGAGAAGCCGCTGGTCTCAATCCACTCGCCGGGAGTGAACTGTGCATGGCGCGGCACGTCGTCCATATATGCTTCAGTGGCATCGCGCCCGTCCCATTTCAGGTAGCCGAAATAGCCGCGGTCGCGGATGGCGCAGCTGATGCGCGAGTGGATGTTCAGCACGGGCATGACCATGGCATAGTGCTGACTGGCCATATAGACCACGCCCACAAGCCCCGTGCCACAGACGACGCCCATGTCAGGGCGTATGCCGTCGGCCGTGCCGCGGTCGATGGTCATCAGGTTGTCGCGCCGCCTGACGCTATTGCTCACCACGCGGGCCTCCGTCATACGGAGGTTGCCCAGCGAGGCCAGCAGCATGCTGTCGGTGGCAGCGCTGTCGCTGCCCTGGTCGAGCAGTGCCTGGCGTGCCTTGTGCAGCTCGTATTCCAGCTCCAGGTTGCGCTGCGTGAGCTGTCGGGCGCGCTCCTGAAGATGGAAGAACTGGTCTACCTGCGACTGCCATTCGTAGACCTTGCCGGCGACACCGTTGGCCGACGATATCCACACGCTGCCTTGGTAGCTGTTGTAGCGGAACAGCAACACTACACTGGCTATCTCCAGTAGTAGGAAGAGTAGCCAGTGATGATAGCGGGTGAGAAACGCCAGCAGGTTCTGCATCTATCGCATCAGGAATCCGAAACGGTCGACGTTCTTCAGGGCGATGCCGGCACCCTTGGCCACGGAGTGGAGTGGGTCCTCAGGCACGCGGAAGGGAATGTTGATCTTGTCGGTCAGACGTTTGTCGAGGCCACGCAGCAACGCACCGCCTCCCGTGAGGTAGATGCCGTTCTTGACGATGTCGGCATAGAGCTCGGGCGGTGTGTGTTCGAGGGCTGAGAGGACGGCATTCTCGATCTTCGCCACCGTCTTGTCCAGACAGTGGGCTATCTCCTGATAGCATACGGGCACCTCCATCGGAAGGGCAGTGATGCGGTTCGGACCGTGGACGACGTAGTCTTCGGGCCCCTCCTCGCCAAGGTCGGTGAGGGCTGCTCCTACATTAATCTTAATGCGCTCTGCCATACGCTCCGACACTTTCACGTTGTGCTGGCGGGCCATATACTCTTGGATGTCGGTCGTCAGATCGTCGCCGGCTGTGCGGATGCTGTTGTTCGAGACGATGCCTCCCAGCGAGATGACGGCAATCTCGGTCGAACCGCCGCCGATATCGACAATCATGTTGCCCTCGGGAGCCTCCACGTCGATGCCGATGCCGATGGCAGCAGCCATGGGCTCAAAGATGAGGTAGACGTCGCGGCCCTCAGCATGCTCGGCAGAGTCGCGCACGGCACGCAGCTCCACCTCGGTCGATCCTGAGGGAACGCCGATGACCATGCGCAGCGACGGTGAGAAGAGGTGACGGCCCGTATGGACCATCTTGATCAGTCCGCGCATCATCTGCTCGCAGGCTGAGAAGTCGGCTATCACACCATCGCGAAGCGGGCGGATGGTGCGGATGTTGTCGTGTGTCTTTTCGTACATCATCTTTGCGCGCTCGCCCACGGCAATCATCTTGTCGGTGCGGCGGTCGAGGGCCACCACTGATGGCTCGTCGACAACGATCTTATCGTCGCTGATGATAATCGTATT
>CAMNHM010000010.1 GCA_946539475.1 uncultured Prevotellaceae bacterium
TGGGACCTCCAGATTATGAGTCTGTTGCTCTAACCAACTGAGCTACAAGTCCGCGGTGGATAGGAAGCCATTGTGTGGGCTTTCGGAGTGCAAAGGTACTACGAAAAGGTCAAATATCCAAATTTTTTTGGTGAAAAATAAAAAAAAGAGTACCTTTGCAGGCTGAATGACAACATTTCGATTGACAGAAGATACACGACAGGCTCTTCACTGTGCAGCCACCATTGGTTTTTTTGATGGTGTGCACCTTGGTCATGTGTATGTGATTGATCAGCTCCGGCGGTATGCTCAGGCACGTGGACTGCGTTCAGCATTAATCACTTTTGACCGCCATCCTCGACAGGTGATTGATGACAGCTGGCAGCCTCAACAGCTGTCGACACTTGAGCAGAAAGAGGAACTTCTGCGGCTCAGAGGCGTCGATTACCTTGTGGTGTTACCTTTCGGCGAACAGATGGCTCAGCTCTCGGCTTATGCCTTCATGCGCGATGTACTTGGTGCGCAGTTGGGTGTGGAGATGCTCTTGACAGGCTACGACAATCGCTTTGGTCATCGTGCGGTTGGCTCTAGTGAGGGTTTTGAGGATTATGTGCGTTATGGTAAGGAGCTGGGTATCGAGGTCGTTTGCGGACAACCGTTGATGATGGACGGTCAGGCAGTAAGCTCCTCACGCATTCGTCGTCTGCTTGCAGAGGGTAGGGTAGATGAGGCAGCTCTATGCCTAGGGCGTCCTTACGGATTGCAGGGCCAGGTGGTGTCTGGAGAGCATGTCGGTAGGCAGATGGGCTTTCCTACTGCCAACCTCTCGACATTGGGGCAGATGTCGCCTGGTAGTGGCGTCTATGCAGTGAAAGTGGAGTTAGCTGGTGAGAAGACCCTCTATCAGGGTGTGACCAACATTGGCAAGCGTCCTACGTTCGGTGTTCATCAGACGACTGTTGAAACCTATATCCTTGACTTCCACCGTCAGATTTATGGCGAGCAAATTACCTTGTTGTTTATAAAGCGGCTGCGGGACGAACAGCTTTTCGATAGTCCCGACGCGTTGGCGCGTCAGATGGCAGCCGATGTCAGTCATGCCAGAATGATTTTAAATGAAAACTTATGAAAAAGTCCATTCTTTACATTTTTATCTTCTTAGCCATACAGTTTGTGGCACAGTTTTTGGTCTTCGCTGTATATACCATGATCAGTGGTACGCCCGTCGATGAGCTGCCGCCCCTCTGGAATATTGCGATGATGGTACTTTTCTCCCTGGCTACGATTCTCGTGTTTCTGAAGATGAGGTGGTTTGAGGCTTCGCGCAACTATTTGCGTAGTCGTCCTTGGGATGTGCTTTTCTGGAGTGCCATTGCCTCGCTTGGTGCTATTGTTCCCTCATTGTTGTTGCAGGGCTTTATCCCTGAGTGGACTGGGTGGGCAAAAGAGATTGTCGACCAGACCAATGCGCAGCTCGAGGGGCTGATGAGTGTTCCTGGCGGCTATATGGTGATAGCACTGTTGCCGCCAGTAGTTGAGGAAATGGTGTTTCGTGGCTGTGTGCTTAAGAGCTTACTGGAATGGAAGCCCCAACACCGATGGTGGATGATAGCCCTGTCGGCCTTGCTCTTCTCGCTTGTCCACATGAATCCCGCTCAGATGCCCCATGCATTTCTTATCGGGCTGCTGCTAGGATGGATGTACATGCGAACGGGAAGCATTGTCCCTGGCGTGGCCTACCACTGGGCCAACAACACTGCCGCCTACGTGATGTTTCATATCTATCACAATCCGCAATCGCTGACCGACATCGTTGGTGAGGGCTCACGCCCTGTGCTGCTGGCCCTGCTGTTCTCACTCTGTATCCTCATCCCCGCTCTTGTTCAGTTGAATCAGCGTATGAAGGAGTCACCTGCAGATATCTCCTAGCCTTTTGCTTGCGGGCTTTCGTGCTAGCTGTTGTCTGCAGGATTGTCGCTATGGGGCAGAAGAACGACACCCTCTTGTTTCTTTCCGTCCATCATTACCTTCAGCGGACGTTCAAAGCGCACGTGACGCACGTGTTCAGTCTCTTCAACAGCAGTCATCTGGTCGAGCAGCTCTTTCTGGAAGATGCCGTCGCCGGTGTAGGTGTTGATAGTGAAGTATCCTACTCCGAAGGAGGTTAGATTCTGGAAGAAGTGGGTGCCCTGCGAGGGGTCTACATGGTAGTTTTTCAATCCAACCTCGACGATGACGCGAGCCGCTGAGATGTGTGGCCATTTTACAGGGATTCCCAGCCAGTAGTCTGATGACCCCCATCGTCCCGGCCCAATGAGCACGTAGTTTTTCCCTTCGTTCAGGAACTTTCGGTTGATCTGCTCTATCTCCAGTGCTATCTGAGGGTTGGCTGAGGCCGTGAAGTTGTCGTCGGCTTTCACGTAGACCACGTCGACAACATCCTCAGATATGCCGTGTCCTAGCGAGTTGTGTGAGCGCAGCAGGCATTCTGTGTCAGGAATCTTTTTAAGGTCTTCGTCGAGCACTTGTTTTGAGTCGACGATGGGGCGTATTTGCAGAGGGTAGAAAGCTCCGCCACCCTGTGCGTTCAGGTTGCATGCAAACTCGATCTCCACCGGGCGCCGCATCTCGTCGGCTCCCAGCTTCTGTGTCATCTGCAGCAGTTCAGGCAAGGGGAACACTCCATGCTGGAGCACGCCACAGAAGGATATCACCTTGCGTCCACCCTCGTAGATGCCGTCGCGGATGATCTGATCGACGGGGTCATACGTTGATGCGATAAACTGCAGCGATCCGTCCTTGTCGGCCTGTTTCACACGTACATTCTTTATGTTAAAGCCGTCGTCCACCTTGAAGTCGTCGCCGACATGGCTCATGTCGAGGGCGTAGAAGCGTGTCTGCGTCTGTGTGAGAGCCGTCTCCATCTCACTTGTCTGCAGCACCTGTCGTGGGTGGTATGGCGAGACCCGCAGCGTCTGTCCGCCGTCGACGATGTATTTCCCCAGTCCCAGTGCTAGCGAAGCGATGCCCTCCTCGGCAGTCTCGTCGCCGATGGGGTAGTAGTTTAGCGAGCGCAGTACGCCTGAGAACGTTGGGTAGTAGAGGTCGCCATATCGCTGTCCCACCACCTCCTGGAGTATGACAGCCATTTTCTCCTGGTCGATGACATTCTGCGTGGCAGTCATATAGGCCTTTGAGTCGCGGTAGTAGACGCTTGCATAGACACTCTTGATGGCACATGCCAGCATGCGAAGCATCTCGTACTTGTCGTCGAGCCAGGGAATCATGTATGTGGCATAGATACCGGCAAAGGGCTGATAGTGGGAGTCTTCCAGCAGCGAGCTCGAGCGTATGGCTATTGGGCTCTTGATGGCCTCGAAGAAGGTGAAGAAGTCGGCAATGAGGTCGTCGGGCAGCTGGGCGCGGAGGAAGTGGCGCAGGATTTCCTCGTCGGTGGCGTCGCTGAGGGCAATGCCCCATAGGTTGTTGTCGTCCATGAAGCGGTCGAAGAAGTCGGTGCAGAGGACGACGGTCTTGGGAATCTGCACGGAGGCGTTGTCGAACTGGTTCAGCTCGGGGTGGCGCTTCAGTATGGCGTCGAGGAAGGCCAGGCCGCGCCCCTTGCCGCCCAGGCTGCCCTCGCCGATGCGAGCGAAGTGGGCATAGCGGTCGAACTTCAGGCGGTCGAACACGGCCACGACGCCGATGTTCTTCATGCGGCGATACTGCACGATGGCGTCGAAGATGATCTGGCGGTGGGCGTCCACGTCCTGCAGCTTGTGCCAGGTAACGTGCTTGAGGAACTGGCTGACGGGGAAGATGGCGCGGGCCGAGAGCCAGCGGCTCATGTGGTTGCGGCGGATGTGGCGCATGAGCGAGTCGTGGGGAATCTTGAAGATATTGTCCTGCAGCTCCTTCAGCGACGAGATGCGCATCACCTCCTCCTTGGTCACGGGGTCGCGGAAGATGAAGTCGCCAAAGCCCATGTGCTCCTCTAAGAGGTGGCGCAGGTCGACGTTCATCTTCTTCGAGTTCTTGTCGACGAAGTGGAAGCCCTCGGCCTTGGCCCGCTGGGCGTTCACCGACTCGCTGCTGGTGAGGATCAGGGGCACGTACTCGTCGCACCGGCGAATCTCCCTCAGCAGCTTCAGGCCGGCCTCGGGGTCGCCCTCCTCCACGTGGCTCAGGCGGCCAACGGGCGTCTGCAGGGGGAAGCGGGTGTCGCTGATGACGCCCAGCGTGTTTTCGTGATATTTCTCGTAGAGGGCCATGGCCTCCTCGTAGCTGGTGGCGAGCACCACCTTGGGGCGGCCGCGCTTGCGCTGGGCGGCGGCATGGGGGTTGAGGGCCTCGGTGGAGAAGTTTTTCGACTGCAGGAGGATGTAGTTATAGAGATTGGGCAGCACGGAGGAGTAGAAACGGATGTTGTCCTCGACCAGCAGAATCATCTGCACGCCGGCCTCCTCCATGTCGTGGTCGATGTTCATCTTGTCCTCGATGAGCTTGATGATGGAGAGGATGAGGTTGGTGTTGCCGAGCCAGCAGAAGACGTAGTCGAAGATGGTCATGTCCTCATCCTGCATGCGTCGCGTGATGCCGTGGCTGAAGGGCGTCAGCACCACGCACGGTACGTCTTTCTTGATGGCTTTCACCTCGCGTGCCACCTGGAATGCATCGTTATCAGCATTTCCCGGCATGCAGATGACGAGGTCGATGTCGGTCGTCTCAAGCACTTGTTGTGCCTCGTCGGTTGTCGAGACCTGCGTGAAAGTAGGTGGATAGCGCATTCCCAGCTCAGTGTACTCGTCGAAGATTTTCTCGTCCACGCGTCCGTCGTCTTCGAGCATGAATGCATCGTAGGGGTTAGCTACTATGAGCACGTTGAAGATGCGTCGTGTCATCAGGTGAGAGAATGACACATCCTTCAGGTAGAAGGTGTTGAACTCCTGAGGTATTCTGTTGGTCTCGTCCATAAGTGAGGGGGAGTGGATGTGGCGGCACGTGTTGGGGCCCGTCGTCACTTCACTTGAGTGTGATGCTGCCGTCGGCACTAATCTTTGCCTGGCTCTGCGGTACGTCGGCCTCCGTGAGCTGTTTCATCTCACGGATGACGGCACCCGTCGTGTCTGTGCGAGGTCCTATGCCACGTGTCTGTATGAAGGGGTGTATCTGTCCGGAGATGAACTGTCCTGACTTGCGGTCGATCTTGATCTCTACGAGCGGTGCGTAGCCTGAGATGCCCGTCAGGCTGACATTGTAGGGCGTGCAGAAGTTTCCCAGGCTGTAGGCGATGAAGCGTTCTTTGTAGACTTCTGCTGCCCGCAGCACGTGGGGCCCGTGTCCGTATACCACGTCGGCTCCGTGGTCGACGCAGAAGTGTGCCAGCTGTCGCAGCGAGCCTCTGTCTTCGTCCAGGAAGGTCTCGCTGCCCTGTGGCAGGTGACTCTTCGTCCGCCCTTCTGCTCCTCCGTGGAAGGAGACGATGACGAGGTCGCATCGACGTGCCAGGTCGTCGACGATACGTCCTACGACCTGTAGGTCTGTGTGTTTCAGTGTGTAGCTGTTATGTCCGAAGGCACAAAGTCCGATTTTCTTCCCTCCGCGCTCGATGAGTGCGCTCTCCACCCGGCCTTCGATGCCAGCGAAGAGTATACCTTGCTCGCGCAGGCATTTCTCTGTCGATTCGATGCCTTCTTGTCCAAAGTCGTTAGCGTGGTTGTTGGCCATGCTCAGGAAGTCGAAGCCCACCTCTTTCAGTCTTGGCGCGTAGCGTGTGGGCGTACGGAAGGAGTAGCTGTTGGGACCTGTTCCTTTCGTGCTGCGTCCGCCGTCGCATAGTGTGCCCTCGAGGTTGCCCAGTGCCAGGTCAGCCTTTCGGAGTATGTCGGCTGCATCCTTGAACAGCTGTCGTCCGTCGTTCTCGGGCAGCATCTGGCTGGGGAAGGTCGTCCCCATCATGATGTCGCCCACCATAGCGATGGTAAGCGTGTCGTTCTGAGCAGAGGCTTGGGTGAGGAATGCGAAATGGGGAATGAGCAATGCCAGGCAAACACGCCTCATAGCGGTCGCCTGATGCCAAAAACGCTTCTTAATGTTTCTACTCGTTTTCATCTTTTCACTCTCCTCTCTCCACTTTTAACTTTCCTCTTTCCACTCTCCACTTTCCTCTTTCCACTTTTAACTTTCCTCTTTCCACTTTCCACTTTCCTCTCTCCACTACTTCACCCTTCTCACGCCAATGTAGCGCTTCTGGTAGTAGCCTTCAGTCGACTTGCTGATCTTCACGCCCTGCTTCGTCGAGGCGTGGATGAAGGTGAATACATTGGTCTTCGGGTCGTAGTCGAGCACGATGCCCACGTGACCCACGTTGCGTCCAGACCGTGGGCTGGTGAAGAACACCAGGTCGCCGGCCTGCATCTCGCTGCGCTTGATGGGTGTGTTAATAGCATACTGTTCGCGCGACGAGGCTCCTATCCAAACATTGTTCTGCTGCTTGTAGACGTAGCTCGTGAAACCCGAGCAGTCGAACGTGCGCGGCCCCTTGCTCCCATAGACGTAGCGGGCGCCGATGTGCGAGAGTGCCTCGTCGATGAGGTTCTCAGTCATCAGCTCGTCGTAGTTCAGCGTCTGTCCGGTGTATAGGAAGTCGTAGTTGCCTATCTCCTCATCGTCCTCCCCGCCGTATCCCAGCATTTCGTCGACCATCTCAGCGTTCGACAATTGTGACTGGCCATAGGCACTGCCCACGGCAAACAACATAGCGGCAAAGGTGCAAATAAAGAGCTTTCTCATCATTCTGTTAGGTGTTTGGGCTGCCAAACGAGGCGGCCATTGTTGAAAAACGATTGCAAAGTTACGAAAAAATGTCGACTCAAAGGCCTCCGTTTATATCTTTTGTCTACTTTTAACAGTTTTGAGGATTGTCGAAGGAAATAAAAATCGTACCTTTGCACAAAATCTTTGTAACGATGAGAAAAACGATCTTTACCCTCCTCTCCCTCATGTCGCTGGCCACTGCTGCCACTGCCGACAACTGGATGAAGCGTCTGCCTGACGATACCTATGTAGCCATGCTCTCCATCCCCGGAGCCCACGATGCCGCTACGGGATGCGGATGGGACGGCGGCCTCGGCGAGCTTGCCGACCGTTATGCCCGTACCCAGGACATCGACATCGCCCAGCAGTGGCACATCGGCGTCAGGGCCTTCGACCTGCGCCCTTGTGTCTATGCCGACTATATGAACCTCAACCACGGACTCATGCCCACCACGATGCATATGGAGCATGCCCTGCAGCTGCTTTGCGACTCCCTGCGCCGCAATCCTTCCGAGTTCGCCATCGTTCACATGCTCCACGCTGCCGATGGCGACCAGGTTGACAATGCCTATAACGAGCGTATCCAGCAGTTGCTCAGCGACGAGGCCTACTCCGACTGTCTCATCGACTTTGCTCCCGATCTTACCGTTGGCCAGATGCGAGGCCACCTGCTTGTCATCAGCCGCGATCGCTATGCCGACAGCCCCACGACGGGAGGCTTCTTCGATGCCTGGACTGGCGAGATCAACTGGAGCCGACAGCTTGCGGCACGTATCCTTGGTAAGGGGAAAGCGACGGCGCGCCTCTGCGTGCAGGACTTCTCCGACACCCACCGCGAGGGCGACGTCGAGCGAAAGGTACAGGCCATTCGGCGCATGCTCGATTTCACCACCAAGCGGGCAACCAATGGCATCAGCGACATCCGCTGGGCCTTCAATCTCGCATCGGCCTACTCAAAGGTGGAGTCGCTTTTTGGCAACGACATCTCCCTCAGCGACGGCTATCGCGACAATGCCGTCCATACTCACGCTGCTATCCTCGACTACCTCCGCGAGAGCACGGGCGGCCCTGCCGGTGTCATCCTGATGGACTACGTCGGCGTGGACAAGAGCGGCGACTATCAGGTGCGGGGACGCGAGCTCGTCGACAGCCTCATTGCCTTCAACTTCAAGTATATCACTCCCCTGCAGCCCGTCGCTGAGGCCCAGCCGCCCACGATGGGATGGAGCTCGTGGAACACCTACGGCGTCAACATCAGCGAGTCGCTCATCAAGCGGCAGACAGACGCGATGGTGCAGAAAGGACTTAAGGCAGCAGGCTACAACCATATAAATATTGACGACGGCTACTTCGGCGGCCGCGATGCCCAGACGGGCCAGCTGCTCATCCATCCCACCCGCTTCCCCAACGGCATGAAGGGCGTCGTCGACTATATCCACCAGAAAGGGCTGAAGGCAGGCATCTACTCCGATGCAGGGCGTAACACCTGTGGCAGCATGTTCAGCGGCGACCCCATTGGCAAGGGCGTAGGCCTCTACGAGCACGATCAGCAGGATGCCGACTATTTCTTCAAGGAGTTGGGCTTCGACTTCATCAAGGTCGACTTCTGCGGCGGCTCCTATTACCATAATGAGGATCACCTCGTGCTCGACGAGCAGCAGCGCTATACTGCCATTGCCGAGGCCATACGCCGCACGGGGCGCGACGACGTGCGCATGAATGCCTGCCGATGGGCCTACCCCGGCACGTGGGTCAGCGATGTCGCTTTCTCCTGGCGCACCACTGGCGACATCTACGATGGGTGGGCCTCCGTGCGCGATATCCTTGCCGAGAACCTCTATTTGGCAGCCTACTGTCGCGATGGTCACTACAACGATATGGACATGCTCGAGGTGGGGCGCTCGATGACTGCCGAGGAGGACAAGACCCACTTCGGCATGTGGTGCATCATGTCGTCGCCACTGCTCATCGGCTGCGATCTCACCAGCATCCGCTCAACTGCGCTCAGCCTGCTGAAGAATCGCGAGCTCATAGCCCTCAACCAGGATCCCCTCCATCTGCAGGCTTATCTCGTGGGGTGTACCGCGGGCTGTTATATCCTCGTGAAGGACATCGAGCAGCTCAATAGCACGCGGCGCGCCTTTGCCGTCTATAACCCCACCGATCAGCAGCACACCGTCAGCGTCCGTCTTGCCGACCTTGAGCTTGGCGGCAATGTCGCGCTCCGCGACGCCTTCCAGCAGAAGAGCATCGGCGTGCATAGTGGGACGTTCGATGTCACCGTCCCTGCCCATGCCACCCGCATCTACACCGCCGAGGCTGACAGCCGCCTTGAGCGGGTGCGCTATGAGGCTGAAACGGCTTTTATATCTGATTATCAAGAGATAAAGAATAACCAGCAGGAGCAGACCGGCATCTACGAGGCTGCCGACTACTGCTCCTCAGGCTATAAGGCAGGATGGCTGGGACGCAGCGAGAAGAACGACCTGCAGTTCCTCGATGTCAATAGCCCTGCAGGTGGCGACTATCAGCTCACCATTGGCTACATCTCTGGTGAGCAGCGCTCTGTTACCGTCAGCGTCAATGGGCAGCGCGTGCAGACCCTCAGCATTAACTCTGGCGGGTGGCAGCGTGTGGCCCAGCGCACTATCACCGTCACTCTGCAGCCTGGCCGCAATGTCATTCGGCTCTCGAACCCCACCGCCTGGATGCCCGACATCGACTATATCGATCTGGTGCCCGTCGCCCCCTCTTCTGTTGCCCCTTTGTCTGTCGCTCCGCAATCCTCTTCCGAGACCTACGACCTGCAGGGCCGTCCCCTCGAAGCCTCTCAGGCTAAGGGCATCGTCGTGCAGAATGGCCGGAAGGTCGTCAGGTGAGATGTTCCTTTCCCGACAGCATCATCAAACAAAAAAGCCGGACGCTTCGTAGCATCCGGCTTTTTTGTTCAGGGCGTCGAGCTTGTCGCCGTAGAGCAGCAGCTGATAGTACAGACAACGCTCAGCAAACCAAATTGCGAATTTGATGGCGCGTTCCGTCTCACGGCGCCCTTCGAGCAGATAGGCGATTGATGGCTTTGTTGATGAGGGGCAGGCCGACCTCGCCCTCCTCGTCCATCAGGCAGAGGCACTAGCGCTTCGCCCCAGGCGGGGAGAGGGGTAAGGGAAGGTGCGTGCTGTAACAAAAATGCGGTTGCGGGCAACAAATAGTGTTAATTTGAAAAGAAAATGGGTGGAGATGTGGCTGGTTGAAATTTTTTTTGTACCTTTGCCGACGCATAATAAAACAAAACAGATGATGAAAAGACTTCTACTTCCTTCAGCCCTACTTATAGCAGCACTTACTGTCGAGGCACAGCAGAAACGGCTGGTGCTCGTCGAGGAGTTTACGAACACTGGCTGCGGGCCCTGTGCTTCGTGGTCGCCGGTGCTCGACTCCGTGCTCCACTATCGGCTGGGCGACTGCATCGCCATCAAGTATCACTCGGGCTATCCCGATAAACAGGACATGTTCTACCTCTACGACCGTGAGGCGCACCAGGCGAAGGTCGACTTCTATCATGTCGCGGGCGTGCCCATGACGATTGTCGACGGTGAGGAGATCGGCGAGCGGTCGTATGTGTATATGAACAACGCCATCAGCTACAGCCAGCTGCAGCCCGCTAAGGCAGCGCTGACGCTGGAGAAAGAGCTCTCCGACCATCACCTGACGGTGAAAGCCTCGCTCAGCCCCTACAGCCAGATGGCTGGCGACGACGTGCGCCTCTTCGTGGCCGTCATCGAGGAGCATATCGAGGCTTCGACACCTTTCTCCAATGGCGAGCGCGAGCTGAACTACACGATGCGCAAGATGCTCACGCCGGCACAGGGACATCAGCCCGGTGCCGCCCTGGAGCCCGGCGCTCACTACGACTGGGAGGGCAGCTGGGACATTGACTTCTTCGACGACCTGAAGCAGCTGGGCGTCGTGGCCTTCCTGCAGAATATGACCACGCGCGAGATCCTCGTCACTGCCTACAGCGGCCCCGACGCCGAGGGCCAGAACCGCCTGGCGCTGGCGAACCTCTTCGACACCCCCGACGAGATCTGCACCCCCGACTACTACGGCAAGGTGATCCTGCGCAACGACGGTGCGAACACGATCGAGAGCGCCACGCTGAACGTGAAGGTGAACGGATCGGTGGAGCAATACGCCTGGACAGGACATCTCGACTACCTGCAGCGCGACACGATGGCCTTCGCGGGAATGGTCAACTACAAGCTCGCCACGGAAGGCAAGAACCAGGCTGAGGTGTGGTTCTCCAACATCAACGACACGCAGGCTACGAGCAATGCCCTGCGTCGCGACTTCAGCAACTCCGTGCAGGCCAGCTATGGCGTGCGGCTGAGAATCTATACCGACAAGAAACCCAGTGAGACGACGTGGCAGCTCACCAACAGCGCCGGTGCCGTCGTCAGGCAGGGAGGCCCCTACACGGAGTCGCGAAAGTTTATGGTCGAAGACCTTGACCTGCACTCCGACGACTGCTACCAGCTGACCTTCTTCGACAGCGGCGGCGACGGCATCAAGGGTGCGGCAGGCAACGGCTACTACCAGCTCTACCAGCTCGATGCCGAGGGCAAGCAGACACGCCTGGCACAGGGCGACTATACGGGAGCGACGCACATCGTCAACTTCAACCTGAAGGACACGCCCCGCACGCTGAAGCAGCGGCTGGTGCTCTTCGAGGAGTTCACCAACACGAGCTGCGCCCCCTGCGCCGAGTTCTCGCCGTCGCTCGACAAGACCATCTACGAGCGGCTGGGGCAGATGGTGCCCATCACCTACCACCTGAACTTCCCCTCGAACCGCGACCCCTTCTACCTGAACAATCCTGAGGACGCGATGGCGCGTGCCGGCGTCTACGGCGTGACGGGCGTGCCCGCGCTGAGGGTCGACGGAACGCATGCCGGAGCCTGGGGCTACGAGCAGTTCCTGGGTCAGTACATCGACAGCGAGCTGGAGCAGGAGCCGCTGGCCGACATCACGACGACGGCTGAAATCTCAGCCGACAACCAGCTGACGGTCCACGCACAGGTGTCTAACATGGTTGTCGCCGGCAGTCAGCTGCGGCTGTTTGCTGCCGTGGTCGAGGAGCGCATCGAGTGGGACGCGCCCGCCGACAACGGCGAGCGCTCGTGGAACTACGTCATGCGTAAGATGCTCCCCTCAGCCAGCGGACAGCAGCTGCCCGCCGAGCAGCAGGTGACGCCGCTTGACTATACGTTCACATGGCCGATCAGCGGATTTGCCGACCAGCAGCAGCTGGGCATCGTCACCTTCGTACAGGACATGCAGACGCTGCAGATACTGAATGCTGCCTACACGCCGCTGCCCACCGGCAGCCCACGGGCGGCAAAGATCCTGAAGGTGATGAACACGCCCGACCGCATCTGCACCCCCGACTTCTCGTCGGACCTGATGGTGCGCAACACGGGCAGCGAGACCCTGACGAGCGCCACGCTCTGCGTGAGCATCAACGGACAGGTGCAGCAGACGCCCTGGACAGGTGAGCTCAAGCCGCTGGAGGTCACCTCCGTCCGTACGCCCAGCTTCACCGACTTCTCGCTGACCAGCGACAAGGTCAACGACGTGGAGATATGGATCGGCAACCTTAACGGCAATCCTGCCGACGAGAGCCCGCGCCAGCACCTGTCGCTGACCAGTGCCTACGCAGCCACGAACGCTGTGCGCCTGACCATCATGACGGATCAGAAGCCCGAGGAGACGACCTGGGCACTGATGAACTCGGCGGGCGACATCGTCTGCAAGGGAGGCCCCTACAGCGAGGCCCGCAAGAAGATTGTCGTCGACCTGCCCCTCGACTGCGACGACTGCTACCAGCTGGAGCTGGAGGATGAGGGCGGCGACGGCATCACGGGCAGCTACGGACGCGGATACTTCATGCTGCACGAGGTGGCTGCCGACGGCAAGACACGCCTGATGCTCCAGGACAGCTACAGCGGAGCCCTGCACGACGTGTTCTTCAGCCTCCGGAATGCCAGCCAGTCGGGCATTGCCGACCTGAAGACTTCCGATGATGCCGAGCCAGCCAGGGGCTACGACCTGCAGGGACGCCCTGCCGACGGCAACTCACACATTATTATATATAAGGACAAGAAAATCATCAACAAATAAAAAAAACACAACGAAATGAAGAAATTCTACTCTCTGCTACTGCTGGCAATGGCAGCCCTGACGCCTGCCCATGCCCAATGGAACACCAACGCAACGCCTGTGTGCATCTATAGCACGACCTACGTCGACGAGAACGGCGAGACGAAGACAGGCGGCGACTACTTCGCCTGCTCGCCCCTCGTAGCCCGCACTCCCGACAAGAAGACGTGGATCAGCTGGAAGACGTGGGGGCACAAGTACATCGGCGACGTGCGGGTGTCGGCGGTACGTACCTACCTGCAGCTGCTCGACCGCGACGGCGTGCCTCAGTTTGAGGAGCCCATCCTCGTCAACGACCACATCACGCCCACCTGGTGGTCGAAGTATGCCCTCTGCGTGGCCTCCGACGGCAGCGCCATCGTCACCGTCTCCGACAGCCGCACGGAAGACGAGTCCTACGCCGGCGACAGCAACAGCAGTCCCCAGACGTTCACCCCCGCCATCTACAAGATCGACCAGGAGGGCAACTTCCTCTGGGGGCTCGACGGCATCGAGTTCACCGAGCAGACCAATTCGCCCTTCACGAATGCCTATGTCGTGGGCGACGACACCTTTTTCCTCTTTATCGTGCAGGCAGACATGGACGAGGACACTTCGGCCGACGGAATCTACATGATACGTATCGACGACGACGGCACCCTCGGCTGGGACGAGCCCAAGAAGATGGCCAGCGGAGTGACGACGAAGGGACAGATACTGCCCTCGACCAACGGTGAGTTCCTCTACTTCGACGATACCCCCGACGGAGCCCGCGTACGCCGCTTCGACCGCGACCTGAACGAGGTGTGGGGCGAGCCGCTCATCTACGACGATTACTACTACACCGGCTACGAGATGAACCACTACCGCCTGACGCCCGACGGCGAGGGCGGAGCCTGCGTGGCCTTCCAGCGGGTGATGGGGCAGTTCTCGCACAACATCCGCGTGCAGCATATCAACGGCGACGGCTCGCTGGGCTTCGGACTGACGGGCCTCGACGCCTATAACGCTGAGGAGTACGACCACAACTATCCCAGCATCGCCGCCAATCCCGAGACGGGTCAGATCTTCGTGATGTTCGCATCGCAGCTGGCAGGCACCGGCAACGTCATGTCGCAGCTCTTCACCTTCGACGGCGACTACCTCTTCGACGAGAAGGGACTGTCGCTGGCCAGCAAAGACGCCAATACCAATGCTTACTTCTACGGCCTGCGGGGCTGCGGGGCAACGCCTGACGGCGACTGGATCACGGTGTTTACCGACATCTCGGCACACTCCAGGTCGTCAATCATCATCCGCCGATACAAGAGCGACGGCACCCGCGTGTGGACAAGGACCATCGGACGCGACATCGACCCCACCGACATGAACGTCGTCGTCGAGAAGGAAGCCACCTACCTCTTCTACCGCGAGTATAGGGAGGGCAAGAATCCTGGCATCAACATCTTCCGCATCGGCCACGACGGAGGGTACGACGTGGAGTATGCCGAGGAGGATGCCATCACGTCGGTTGAAGAGACAGCCGGCGGCAGCGCAGGCTACTTCACCATCGACGGCAAGCAGCTGTCGGCTCCGCAGCAGGGGCTGAACATCGTGCGCCGTGCTGACGGCACGGTGAGCAAACATATCGTAAAGTGAACAACATCAAACTTTAACTATTCACAAAATTATTTCCGCTTATGAAAAAGATTTATTCCTTACTGACGATGGCAGTCCTTGGCGTAGCCTCGGCTTCGGCACAGATGATTGCCTACGATGTAGAGACGACAACGTCTGACTACACTGACATCACCGGTGGAACGGTCGTCGACCTGCAGGGAACGACGGGCACAGACCTCTCCGGCATCCTGCTCGACAACGACGGCAACCTGAACTTCAACGCTGCTGAAGACGTCACTGCCTTCCCTATCGGCTTCGACTTCGGCTACAACAGCCAGACGATGAAGTACTTCCTCATCGGAACGGACGGCGAGATCATCCTCTCGCCGACAGCTACGGTGAGCACCAACTTGCACAAGAACACGAACACCATGTTCACGAACGCTGCCTTCCACGATGCCTTCGGCGTCATCGTGCGCGAGGGTGTCTATGGATTCGACGATACGGAAATCAGCTACAAGCTGGAGGGCGAGGCAGGCAGCCGCGTGCTCATCATCCAGTACAAGAACATCGGTATCCAGTCCAACAACTGGCAGGTCGACGTATGCGCCAAGGCCCAGATACAATATCGTGTCTACGAGGCTACCGGCAACATCTCCATGCAGGTGAGCGGCTTCAAGCCCGAGCTGGGAGCCACAGGAAACTACCACTTCATGCGCATCGGACTGCTGGGCGATGCGCAGGACTTCATACAGGTGCAGGCATACGACGGATCGGCCATCGGAGCAAGCGACAAGAGCATCTCCTACACCGACAGCAGCTATCCCGCCGACGGCACGACCTACACCTTCGTGGCTCCTGAGGCATGTGCGACTCCTACCGTTGCCCCAACGGCACTCGTCCTCAGCTCAACGACCAACCAGGTGAGCGGCCTCTTCGACAAAGGCAACGCCGACCGCTGCCTGGTGCTCATCAGCAAGGATAATACGATCACCGAGACACCCGTCGACCATACGAAGTACACCGTAGGGCAGCAGCTGGGCAACGCCACCGTGCTCGCCATCGTCGATGACAATAGCTTCGAGACACCCAACGGCATCTCGCTGGATCCCGCTACGAGCTACACCGTCTTCGTCTACGGATTCAACTCCCTTTGCATGAATGGCCCGCTCTATAACGCCACATCTGCTAAGGCTACTGTCGTCACGAAGCCCGCTGCTCCGGCCAGCCTCGCAGTCGTGGCAACGGGTAAGAACAGCGTTACGCTGAGTGTCGCCGCTACTGCCGATGCCCCCGTCCTCATCGCCATGAGCGACTGTATGGAGCTTAACAGCATCGGCCAGGCAATGGGATACGGACGCTTCGGCAGCCCCTCCGGCGTGCTGAGCGTGGGCGATGTGATCAACTACAGTTACCAAGATGCGGAGAGCGAGGAACAGATTGAGGGACAGAATCTTGTCGTCTACGTCGGTGGAAGCAGCGAAGCTGTCGAGGTAACCGGACTGCAGCCAGGCAAGGACTACTACTTCCGTGCCTGGAGCAGCGACGGCAATGGCGCTTTCTCGACGACCTACCTCGACTTGAGCACCATCACGGTATCTGAACTCCCTTGGGCATTCGTTCCCGACATGGCCGGCGGCTTCAACCCCGTAGGATGGACCATCGACGAGAACTACACATGGACGAACAACAATCGTGAGGAAATTCCGTATTTCTACAACATGATCAGCTTCACCGATACCGAGACGCTGAAGGAGACCTGGATGGAGTCACCCGCCATTGAGCTCGGCCCTGGTGTCAACACGCTGAACGTCGAGCTTGGAGCCAGCATGTTCACCTTCCGTACCTTCGCTGCTCCCACCTATGAGATGCAAGACGGCGAGGAGTTTGCCATTCAGCTGACAAAGGACGGCGAGGAGTATGTCAATATCCTTACTATCAACAAGGACAACATGCCTGCCGTAGAGGCCAACGAAGAGGAGGAGATTGCAGCTGGCAACTACTTCCTCAATGGCGTAAGGACTGCTTACAGCGTTGACTTCGACCAGTATGCCGGCGAAACGGTCAAGCTGCGCATCTATGTCAAGCGCTATACCAACGGTCGACTCGATGTCGCCAACCTCTCGCTGACAAACGGCGCTACTGTGGGCATCGGCGAGGTAGGAACGTCGGAGCGCGTCGCTGACAGCATCTTTACCTTGTCCGGCCAGCGCCTAAGTGCTCCGCAGAAGGGCCTGAACATCATCAACGGACGCAAAGTGCTCGTAAAGTAGTACGCTGAGATTGCACACAAAGCCACGGCTTTGTGCAATGAATTCTTGCGCAGATTGCACGTTTTGTGCATTTCTGCGCAAGTTTTTTGTTAATAATCTTTAAGTGTGGGCACACAATTGCTAACAATTCAAACCTTCTGCTTACCTTTGCACCCGATTTTCACAGTATTGTTTAAAGGATATGAAAACAAAAGCAATTCTGGCTGGCATGCTGCTGGCCGCATCGACTACCACAGCACTGGCTGGAGGTATTCTGACCAACACCAATCAAAGTATTGACTTCCTGCGCAACCCCGCACGTGATGCTGCCATCGGACTCGACGGCGTCTACTCTAATCCTGCTGGTGTGGCCTTCCTCTCGGAGGGACTCCATCTGGGATTCAACTGGCAGTATGCGCACCAGACGCGAACCATCACGTCGACCAATCCGCTCTTCATGCTCGGAAAGAGGAACGAAGGACAGTCGACGAAGACCTTCGAGGGCGTCGCAGATGCTCCGATCATACCCTCGCTGCAGGCAGCCTATAACACGGGCGACTGGAGTCTGCAGTTCAACTTCTCCGTGCCTGGAGGCGGTGGCAAGTGCGAGTTCGACCAGGGCCTGGGGTCGTTCGAGAGTGTCGTCGGTAACATTGCCAACCAGCTACAGCCGCTGGGAGCCAAGGGCTACGACATGGACGGCTACATGCAAGGCAAGCAGTATTACTTCGGATTCCAGCTCGGCGCTGCTTATAAGATCAACGACAACCTCTCCGTCTATGGAGGACTGCGACTGCTCTACGGCAATGCTTCCTACAAGGCAAAGATCAGCAATATCATGGTGAACACCGATGGTGGCTATCTCGACTTCAGCAGTTTCCTGCAGCATGCCAACGCTACCATCGTGGGCGGTCTGGCACAGGTGAATGCAGGTATCGCCCAGTACGAGGCAGCTGGTATGGAGGCTCCCGCTGAGCTGCTGGCCACGAAGGCACGGCTTGAAGGCACGCAGCAGAGCCTGGCACCGCTGGAGAAGTATAACGAAGGTGTCAACCTGCAGTGCGACCAGTCAGGCCTCGGCTTCGCTCCCGTGCTGGGTGTCGACTACAAGGTGGGCAGCTTTAACTTCGCTGCCAAGTATGAGTTCAAGACACAGATGCAGATGAAGAACAAGTCGACGGTGAACGAGGCTTCTGAGATTCCCGCCGTGAACAAGTTCCGCGACGGAGAGAAGGTCGACGAGGATGCTCCCGCCCTGCTCACGCTGGGCGCACAGTGGAGCTTCCTCGACAATGCCCGCCTGAACCTGGGATATCATCACTTCTTTGATAAGGACGTCACGTGGTATGGCAACACACAGGATCTGCTCGACCACGACACCAACGAGTTCCTCGCTGGCGTGGAGTGGGACATCAACGACCGGCTGACCGTCTCGGCTGGTGGACAGCTGACGCGCTACGGACTCAGCGACGAGTACATGAACGACATGTCGTTCGTCGTCGACAGCTACTCCTTCGGATTTGGCGCCAACTATAAGCTGAGCAATGCCGTGACGCTCAAGGCTGCCTACTTCCAGACCAACTACGAGGACTACGACCGCACGAACTATCCCGTACAGGGTGTCAACGACAGCTTCACACGCACCAACCGTGTGCTGGGCATTGGCTGTGAGGTAACCCTATAGTGCGTCTTGGCAGCATGCTAGTGAAGACCGAGGCCATCGTGCTGCACGCCATCAAGTACGGCGACCAGCGGCTGATAGTAGATATGTTCACGCGCGAGCATGGGCGACTGTCGTTCGTCGTGCCAGTACCTCGGTCGGAGCGAGCACGCATCAAAAAGCAATACCTGCAGCCGCTGACGCTGCTACAGCTGGAGGCCGACGTGAGGCCCCAAGCTCAGCTACAGAAACTACGCGAGGCATGGCTGCTACAGCCACTGCCCAGCCTGTTCTCCGACGCGAAGAAACTCTCGATAGGGCTCTTCGTCTCGGAGTTCCTATATCACGCCCTGAAGGGTGAACAGCGCGACGAGCTGCTCTTCGACTACGTACGCAGCAGCATAGAGTGGCTCGATGGCTCGGCGGGCGCCTTTGCCAACTTCCACCTTGTCTTCCTCATGCGGCTATCGCGCTTCCTGGGATTCTTCCCTAACCTGGAAGGCAACGGCGACTATTTCGACCTGCGTGCAGCAACCTTCTGCACAGCGCCTCCCGTACATCGCGATTTCCTCATGCCCCAAGAGGCAGGGCGCATCCGCCTGCTGATGCGTATGGACTATCCCACGATGCATCTCTTCCTGTTGAACCGTGCAGAGCGCAACCGTATCCTGGAAATCCTGCTGCTATACTACAGGCTTCACCTGCCGGCATTTCCTGAGCTGCGTTCCCTAAATATTCTTCAAGAACTCTATGACTGACACACACGAGAAATACATGCGGATGGCCCTCTCCGAGGCCCAGCGTGCAATGGCGGAGGGAGAGATTCCCATCGGCGCTGTCGTGGTTTGCAAAAACCGCATCGTTGCGAGAGCCCACAACCTTACCGAGACACTCACCGACCCTACGGCCCATGCCGAGATGCAGGCCATCACGATGGCTGCCAGCGAGCTGGGTGGCAAGTACCTCACCGACTGCACGCTATACGTCACGGTAGAGCCTTGCGTGATGTGTGCCGGAGCCTTAGGATGGGCGCAAGTGCCGCGCATCGTCTATGGCTGTCGCGACGAGAAGCGGGGGTTCCTCAGCTATGCTCCTCAAGCCCTTCATCCAAAGGCAGAAATCATTGGCGGCATCCTTGAAGACGAATGTCGCCAGCTGATGCAGGATTTCTTCCGCCAGAAGCGATAGGGCTATAGGCTGTTTAGCAATTTGCCTAACACTACTATAGCCCTAGAATCGTTGCTTCGTCGAGCCCAAGGCTCTTTGAGATAATCTCAACAGGTACCCCGTTGGCTTTTAGCTGACGGGCATTTTCCAGTTTCTCCTCTGCTCGTCCTTCTGCTATTCCCTCTGCTCGTCCTTCCATCTTAGCGGTGTCGAGGACATCGTTCTGTACCATGATATTGTCGATATGGCGGTCGTAGGCTTGACGCTCCTCTTTGTTCATGGATAGGTATTGCAGCTTCTCACGTGCCTCGCTAAGTCCAGGGGCTGAGGTCCTGTCGCTGATGTGCCCGGTTTTCAGGTAGTCCATCCACTCTTCTAGCGGGGTGGTTGCCACCTTGTTGAATTCGTTCACTCGGATGAGGAAGTACTCTGGGAAAATCTCTTCAGGGTCTTTCATCCTGATGAAGTTCTCTTCTTTTGAGTTGATTCTCAACGTGTCCTTGGAGTGCACGCCGATGAACTTGTTCTGCCCGTGATATAGGTAGTCGGCTCCCTTCCCAAGATCGAAATAGAGGATGCTGATGGAGTAGACCTTCTTCACCTTGTCGTACTTCTGCCCCAGTGAGATATGTTCGGTGATGGCTTTTGCCACTCCGTAAAGCACGCGCTCCAGATAATATAACTCACGCGTCAGCTGTATCTCAACAATGATGATTTCGCCCTTGCTGTTCTTGGCTTTCACGTCGACGCGGTTAAACTTGTCGTCGGCAGCCTCCTGGTTTGCCTCACTCTCAAGAATCTCCTCAATGTGCACAGGCTCATTGAGCAACACCGTTATCAGGCCTTCCAGCACGCCGAAGTTGGCCTTGTCGCGAAGCATGCGCTTGGCAGCCCAGTCAAAGCGGATGTATCTATTCTCCTCATTCATCATCGCATAGGTTTTGGTCTTCTGTGTGCAAAGATACGAAGAATAATTTGTATCACCAAATATTTGGCTCTAAAAAGGCTACGCGTCTTCTCTTGAGTAGGACCTTCCCAGAGGAAAGTCGGCCTTCTTTGGAGCGCTCAGCAACGACTTCGCCCATGCCGGACAGCCAAATGGCTTGCCTTAGTACGTCACTCTCGACACCAAAACAAGTTGTTTTGGTAGGCAAAGAGGCTGACTTTGCTGATCAAAGTGGCCGACTTTGATGACCAAAACAACTTGTTTTGGTAGCGCGTGAGGCCTAATTGCCGTTCCGATGTCTGCTACTAGGGCAACGAAACAGGCGGCACCTTCGTCAGAAGATGCCGCCCTTTGGTTGCCAATGTGCCATTAGTACAAGTACTAGCACTTAAGCTTATGGCTTGCTTTACTCGTAGAAGCCTGTGTACTTCTGTCCGCTGATGCGGTAGATGTAGCAATAGGGATCGGGAACCCTGTCGCCATCAGCATCGTCGTCGCTGAAGGTAATGTCGAAGACAATACTGTCGTTGGGCATGCCGTGCAGGTTCTTTGCTGCTCCAGGCAGGATCTTACCATTGGTGATGATAGCCTTGCCTGTGCCGTCGGCATCATAGTCCTTCTCTGGGCACGAGAATGTCCGCGTGTTTACGTCGCAGGGAATCTTCATCGTGAAAGCCCAGAAATTCTTGCTGTCAGTGATCCAGATGCTGTCGGCATCGTTGGCCGACGTGTTGTAGGTGAGCACCTCGATGACGCCCATTCCGTAGGGATCGCTGTAGAGCAGGTTGCCACTCTGGTCGACAATGTCGACAGTCACCTCCCAGTGTCCTGCCATGTCTTGTACGTTGGTGCCGCCTGGCTCCTCGTCAGTCTCAACGTCACATGCAGCGAAGCCGAAGCCGAGTGCGAGAGCCATCATTGAAAATCTAATAAATTTCTTCATAGTTATGTTCCTCCTTTCGTGTTACTTCGTTAATGTTACTGTGAAGGGTGCACCAAAGTCCATCTCGAGCAATACGGTACCTGTGGCGGGATCGTAGCTGCCATTCAACAGCTCTGGTACGTCAGCACCCCAATACCAATCGCCGAACTGCAGCAGCTCAATGCTATTGTCCTCATTGAGGTGGATAGCAGCCTCGAGCAGGAAGTCATAGGGATAGCCGGGATAGCGTCCGTAGGCATAGAATCCGCCAAGGATGTCGTCGATGAGGTAGTTGCCGCCGCCCAAGTCGCTAATAGTGATGGGTGCACCATAGTAGTGACGTGATCCATAGACACTCTCTCCAAAGTATGCGCTGGCGAAATTGTTGAGATCCTTCACCATGACCGTGCGTGTTGCTGATACAGCGAAGCCGTCGACGTTGGACACAGAATAGTTCAGATCGTAGAAGCCAGGCACAGATGTGTCTACTGTGCCGGAAACTACTACTTTCGAGGAAATATCCTCACCAGCTTCGGTAGCCACAAAGCCGGGTTCCTTGTATGTATCTCCAACATTTATCTCGACGAGATCATCGCCCAGCAGATCCAATTGAGCGAAATGTGTCACTCGCGTGTCGGTCATCTGGTCTTCGTCGTCGTTACACGAGGTAAAGCCGAGTGAGAGCATTCCGAGAGCGAGGCTATACAAAAATATCTTTTTCATACGCTTTTAGCTTTTTTACTGTTTTAAGAATATCGTGATGTTGTGATTGCCATGAGTTACTTCACATCCCAGAACACGCGGTCGCTGATGGTACGTGCAGCGGGCGTGTTGGTGTTATACTTTCGCGAATCACTTGAGTAGGGGACGCTCTTGCACAGTCCGCCATTGCCCTTGAGGTTGCGCACGGGAATCAGCAGGTCGCCAGGCGTGTAGGCAGCAGGGTCAGCCTTCACCTGAGCAGCCGACAGCTTCGATACGGCGGGTACGTCGGTACGACGCTGCTCGCTCCAGGCCTCCATGTGGTCGCGCATGAAGAGTGCCACCCATTTCTGCATGTAGATAAGCTTCAGCTTCTGGTCGTTGCTTCCAGTCCATGCACCTTCGTCTGCGAGGAATCCGGCAGCGCTCTCAGCCATGCCACGATAGGCAAAGTCGCTCGACACGCCAGCCTCGTAGGCAGCCTTGGCAGCAGCCTCGTTGTTGTTGAAGCGCAGCTGTACCTCTGCGATAAGCAGTTGCAGCTCGCTCTGGGTGAAGAAGAAGATGGGGATGGCGTGCAGCCCGCTGTAGTCGATGCAGCTCACGTCAGCATTCTTCGGCGTGGAGTTGCTCCAGAAGGTATTGTCCTGCTTCGATCCGGGATAGAGACCAACATAGGTATTGTCGCTGGTGCGGGGCAGTATGCAGTAGCTGATACGCGGGTCGTTGGTTGCCTTCAGGTATTCCACGAAAGGATAGGAGGCACAGTGGTTGTTTGCCGAGAGGTTGAAGACGGCATCGTACCACGGGTTGTACTGACCTTCCTGATTGCTGTAGACATCCCATGCCACGTCGCCGCTGAAGAATTCGTTTGCAGCAACGAGTGCCTTCACCTTGTTGGTATAGTCGGCAGCATTGATGTTTGCATCGATGAAGCGCAGGTACATACGCAGGCGCAGAGCGTTGGCATAGCCCTTCCACTGGCTGAGGTTCTTGTTCAGCAGTGGGTCTGTCATAGTAATGATGTCGGAGGCGTCGAGGTTGGCCTCGGCATCGTCGAGCTCTTTCAGCACACCCTCGTAGACTGCCTGTCCCTCGTCGTAGTGAGGCGTGGGGTTGCCGTTGCTCTGGAGTGCCTCCGTGTAGGGAGTCTTATCGGTGTTGTCGACCAGTAGCTGGAAAGCCTGGGTGCGCAGCACCTGTGCGATGAAGAGGTCGGCTGTGTTAGTCGACTTTTCGGTAACCTCCTTGAGGTCTTGCAGTGCTCCTGCATACATCACGCGGTAGGGGCGGATGAAGAGGTCGCTGGTCTCCTCGAGGTTCAGCTCAGCCAGGTCGTTGTACTGGTTGGCTTCTGGGCGCTGGTCGAAGTACTGGACAAAGAATCCAGCGTAGTTGAGCATCTCGTCACCCGTGCATGCAGCGATGGCATTGATGGCTGCGGGGAACTGCAGCGACGGGGTGATGTCGCCGGCCGAGGGATAGTTCGGGTCGTCGTTGATGTCCATGTCGCAACTGGTGAGCACCAGTCCGGCCAAAGCAAATAACATTATCTTTTTCATATTGTTGTCTCCTTTAGAAGTTTAGAATTTAACATTGAGGTTGAAACCGAACTTGCGCGAGCTGGGGTTCGAGCTGTACTCACCGAAGTTACCCTGCAGGTCGTTACCGAAGGAAGAGGTTTCAGGATCAACGAAGGTGTTGCTACCAGGAGTCCAGACAAACAGGTTGTTGCCGAAGAACGAGAGGCGCAGGCCCTGTACGAACGTGCCCTTGAACCACTTGCTCGGCATGTCCCAGTTGAGGACGACCTGACGCAGCTTGACGTAGCTCTTGTCGATGAGTGCGAAGGATTCCATCTCCGTAGCACCATTGTCCCAGTAGTTATAGAGAGATGTGCCTAAGAGGGGAATGTCGTTCTCCACATATTGTCCGTCAGCCACCTCGATGACTGAGTTGGGCACCACGAAGGGGTTACGGTCGTTGTAGGCCGTCTGGATGGCATTACCTGTGAAGTACTCGATGTCCTTGGTACGCGAGTACATCAGACCGCCCTTACGTACGTCGATGTCGGCAGAGAGCGAGATGCCCTTGTAGGTGAATGTGGTGTTGAAGCCCATCTGGTATTTGTTGTTCATCGTACCGACTTCGACGGCCTCGTCACTATTCTGCGGAAGACCGGTTGCATCGACGACGATCTGACCCTTATCGTTGGTCTTTGCCACGTGTGCACGCCATACGCCGAGCTCGCGGCCTTCGATGGCATAGAGGCCAACACCGCCGCCGAGTCCGTAGATAAGTGCTTCGTTACCCAGTTCGTCGGGCATGTCGATGACCTTGTTGTAGTTCTTGGTGAAGTTCCAAGAGATATCCCACTTGAAGTCCTTGACCTTAATGGGCGTTACGCTGACCAAGAGCTCAACACCACGGTTGCGCACCTTACCCATGTTGATGTTCTGTGCGGTGTAGCCCGTAGCGGCATCCATCGACAGGCGCGTAATCTGCTTGTCAGTATTACGGTTGTAGTAGGTGACGTCGAACGACAGGCGATTCTGCAGGAAGGCCATGTTCAGACCGATTTCAGCCTCCGTCGTCATCTCAGGACTCAGCGTCGAGCTTCCCAGCACGTTGCCGGCGGTATAGGCATTGGTACCAGTCTTCGAGAACGGGAAGTTGGAGTTGCCCCAGTAGCTCGACGAGGTGCCTGCCTGTCCGTATACTGAATTGGTGTAGTAGACGGGGGCGTCGTTACCAGTCTTACCAAATGCGGCGCGAACCTTTCCGAAGGAGATGATGTCCTTCATTTCCTGCGACAGCATTTCAGTGAAGATCCAGCTGATGGTAGCGCCGGGATAGAAGTACGAGCGGTTGTCCTTCGGCAGTGTCGACGACCAGTCGTTACGTGCCGTGAGCGTCAGGTACAGCATGTTGTCCCATCCGAACTCAGCCTGTGCATAGGCACCCAGCGTGCGCAGCTTCGACTCGCTCTGCGATGTAGAGGGAATCTCGCTCGAGTTTGAAAGGTTGAAGAAGGTGGGGATGGTGAGGTTCGTTACGCTGCCATAGACTGACGACGAGCGATACTCGCGACCGTTCAAACCTGCAATAGCGTTGACGTCGAGTTTTCCGAACTGCTGTGTGTAGGTGAGCAGCAGGTCGTTCTCAATCTGGCGGCGACGGATGGTCTGCTGCGAGGTGACACCCGTCATCGAAGAGAGCTGATCGGCATAGTTCGGCGTGTTAGGATACATGGCTGCATAGTTGGGCTGACCCGTGTTGCGGTGGCCCGTCGAGGTGTCGAGACCAATACGGTAGGTCAGGCGGAAGTGCTGCAGGAAGTCGTAGTCCAGCTGGAACTTTCCATAGAGTCGCTCGCTCTCGTAGCGGTTCTCATAGTCGTTCAGGATCTGGTAGGGGTTCACGATGCCGTAAGGCGTGTAGTAGTAGCCCGGGGTGTTGAAGATGTTGGTGAGATCCTTGCAGTCGGCAATGGCGATGTCGCGCGGCGTCTGCATGACGGCGTTGTACATCGAGTGAGCTTGCTGTCCACCGCTGACGTACGAGTTCTTCTGCCAGGCGTAGTTCATCGATGTGCTGAAGGTGACGTTGCCCGTCCTGTGGCTTCCGCGAGCCGAGAAGGTGTACTTGTCGTAGCTGTCCTTCGACGTGGGGATGATACCGTCGTCGCTGATCTGCGAGAACGAGACGAAGTAGTTCGACTTGTCAGTAGCACCGTTGAACGACAGGCTGTTCGAGTAGCGGAAGCCCGTGTCGAAGAAGTCCTTGATATTGTTCTCGATGGGCACGTACGTCTTGATTTGCTGCGTGCCGTTGTATTCACGACCATAGCGCAGCGTTGAGCCGTCAAACTTCGGACCCCATGAGCCGTTCTCGATGTCAGTCTTGTCGCCATCCCAGCCCATACCGAAATCGTTCTGCATCTGAGGCAGGCGCATCACCTGCTCCCACTGCAGACCGCCGTTATACTCGATACCGACAGCCTTGTTGTCCTGCTGCTTACCGCTCTTGGTCGTGATGACAATCACACCGTTAGCGGCACGCGAGCCGTAGAGGGCCGTAGCGGCAGCACCCTTCAGGATGGTCATCGACTCAACGTCGTCGGGGTTGATGGCGTTGGCACCGTTACCGAAGTCGTAGGTGGCATCGAGACCGTCACTCGTGATGGCATTGTTCAGCATAGGAACACCGTCGACGACATACAGCGGCTGGTTTGAGCTCGACAGCGAGCTGAAGCCGCGGATGATGACAGAGTTCGAAGCACCGGGGTCGGCGGCACCACTGCTGATCTGCACACCGGCAACCTTACCGGCAAGGCTCGACATGACATCAGCCGTGCGGGCCTCGGCAATCTTGTCACCGTCGACAGCGGTGGCTGAGAAGCCCAGCGCCTTGGACTGACGCTTGATACCCATAGCCGTGACGACGACCTCGTCGAGGGCGTTGGCGTCAAGGCCTAGACGCACCACCATGCCGTCGTAAGCGTGGACGGCCTGTGTCTGCATACCAATGTAGGTAACGCGAATCTGCTTCTTCCCTTCAGGAAGGGTCAGCGAGAACTTACCTGCACCGTTTGTCGCAGTACCGATATTGGTGCCTACAACAAGGACGGACGCGCCAACGACCGGCTCACCGTCTTCCTGAGACACTACGGTACCATTGACTCTCGTCTGTGCCATCGCTCCCCCTACGAACAGGAAGAGCACAGCCAGCATTGTCATGATTCTTTTTTCCATAAATCTCTCTCGTTTTTTGTTTGATAATTAAAGTTATTATTTCTTTTTGTCTCCTTTATAAAATATTGTACGTGTACATTATTATATTGCGTTGCCAATTGTGTTCCCCATCAGCTGTCCCACGCCTCGGGAGCCGCTTTCCTCTCTGTTGCCAGGAATGGGGAAATGTTACAGTTTGCAAAAATAAACAATTATTTTTAAAACTCCAAATATTTCATACAAAAAAGTGGCATTTTGTTGCAATTTGTTGACTATATGACCGATTTTTGTATGTTTTTGTAACGTGTAGGTGGTCTGTTTGTGTATGGTCTATGCCCGTGGCCGACGGAGGTGACGTCCGTGGCTGACGGACGAAGCGCCCGTGGCTGACGGACAGTGTTGTCCGTGACTGACGGACGAAGTGCTCGTGGCTGACGGGCGAAGTGCTCGTGGCTGACGGGCGACACCGTGAGGTAAGGGTGCGGGAAAAAACAATGCAGGGCACCCAAATGGATGCCCTGCATAAGACGGGGGTATATCAATCTTAGTTGTACTTCAGAATCTGACCAGGCTTCAGCACTGTCCTCTGCGTGATGCGGTTCAGGCGGCAGATAGCGTCGACCGTCGTACCATGCTTGCGTGCGATGCCGTAGAGCGTCTCTCCGCGCTGCACCTTGTGGTAGCTCGTCGACTGCTGGCGCTGCGTGCGGGTGGTAGTGGTGCGCTTGGCTTGCGGCTGCTGGCGTGACTTCTGCTGGGCCAGGGCTGCGTAGTTGGTGTCGTCCTCGCCACCCTTGCCACCTACGCCGCGCAGGCGGGTTGCTACGATCGACTCCTGGTTGTAGGTAGCCTTGCGGAACATGTAGTAGTCGCCGACCACATCCTGGTTGAAGAAGTCGAACATCAGGGCGGGGTTCAGGGCAGTGCCGCAGAGGCGGGTCTCGAAGTGCAGGTGCGAGCCGGTGCTGCGACCTGTGCTGCCTCCCAGTCCGATGGGCTGTCCGGCGCGAACGTCCTGATTTTCAGCCACCAGCTGCTTCGACATGTGTCCGTAGATGGTCTCCAGTCCGTTGTCATGACGGATGACGACGTATTTGCCGTATCCCTTTGCTTCGTATCGCACGATGCGTACCTTACCATTAAAGGCAGCGTAGATAGTGTCGCCCGTATTGAGCTTGATGTCGAGGCCCTTGTGCTGGCGTCCCCAGCGGGCTCCGAAGTTCGAGGTGATCACCGTGCTGGGGCTTGGCATGGCGAAGCCGCGCAGGTCGATGAGGAATGAGTCGGGTAGGGCGGTCTGACGATGGGCATAGATATTGTTCCAGTCGTCGTAGAGCTGGGCAGCGGGCGACTGCGAGGCCACCTCCTGCTCGAGCATTTGATTCAGTTGGATAGAGTCGACAGCGCGCATTTTACGGTCGATAGGGGCCTGGTTGGCCAGAAGGTCTTGTGCCGCTGCGGGCATCACTGCCGTCAGCGACAGAGCGAAGAGTGCAATTTTCTTAATGTTCCTGAGCATGTCCGTTCTTTTATGTTATGTTATTATTCTCGTCGTCAATTGTACTTCAAAAGCAGAAATACGGTGCAAAGTTACAAAAAAAAGTGCTACTGTGGGCAAGAAGAGCCGTTTTTTTGCGTACTTTTAACATTAGTTTTTGCAAATGTGCAGGAAAGTTTGTATCTTTGTGCCCATAAATCGAGAAACATTCAATGAGAATCAGACTACTGACCATACTGCTTTGCGCCTGTGTCTCGACACTTGGCCAATCCTTCTCGCCTGAGCGTACAGGCGGTGTCTACTATGCCTACCCCGTGACTGAGGCTCAGCGCGTGGAAATCCCCGATGGATTCGACGTTTTTTACATCTCCCACTATGGTCGCCATGGCTCTCGCTGGCTGCCCAGCCAGGAGCGTTACTACTGGGTGATGTCGCGCTTTGCCGACGACTATAAGCTGACCCCCTTAGGCCGCAATGTCAAGAAGCGCCTGTCGAAGGTGTATAAGAATGCCTTTGGACATGCTGGGCAGCTGACGACATTGGGAAAGGCGCAACACAAAGGGCTGGCGCGCCGCATGGCAGCTAACTATCCCGAGGTGTTCAGCCAAGGGGCAGAGGTCACTGCCCGCTCGAGCACGTCGCCCCGTTGCCGTGCCTCGATGCTGGCCTTCCTCTCAGAGCTGCCCGTGAAAGACGTCGAGGGACAGACGGAGGAGACTTTTATGCGATACATCAACTATGAGTCGCCAGAGCAACAGGCACTTACAGCCCGTACACGGCGACAGCCGGCCATCTCGCCCGAGCGCTTCGTTGCGTCGCTGTTCACCAGGCCGAGTGCCGTCGAGGATCACCAGAAGTTGCTCAGCGAGCTGCACACCATTGCTAGCGACATGCAGGACATTCCGTTCAGTGTAGACCTTTGGGACCTCTTCACTGAGGAGGAGATGCTGGCTGTTCATGATGCCAACAACGAGCGGATGACAATCTGCAATGGCGATACGGCCGTGAACGACGGCATCCCGGCCCGTTCGAGCATCCCTCTCTGGGAGAATATCGAGCAAGAGGCCAACGACATCATCGGCCGCGGAGCCCACGGAGCGTCGCTCCGCTTTGGTCACGACACGGCCCTCTACCGTCTGCTGACACTCCTCCGGCTGGAGCTTCCCGGCAAGGGGATGGAAGACATCGTCCCGATGGCTGCCAACCTGCAGATGGTCTTCTGCCGAAACGGGCAGGGTGAAGTCTTGGTGAAGTTCCTGTTGAACGAAAAAGTGCAAAAGATGCCGATTCCATCGGCGATCGCCGGATGCTATCGATGGGACGACGTGCAGCGATTCGTCCACGATCGTATCCATCGGCTCGAGCATCTTCGGCAGCTTATCGCCCTCAACACGATGGTGGGTACTGCAGCTGCCAATACCAAGACGGCCGGCATGTTCGGCAAGGGGTCGGAGGAGCATGGTCAGACGCTGCCCGCTGTCCTGGTGCCCAACGGTCAGACCTTTTGGACGCCGCAGACGCGCGACAGCGAGCAGAAGTGCGTGGCACCTTATTATTATGCCGACACACTCTTCCAAGGCATCCGCGCCAGCCACTGGCTCGTCGGCGGCTGCACCCAGGACTATGGTTCGTTCACCGTGTCGCCCTTCACTCGTCCGCAAGCTGCCGACACGCTGGTCTCCACTTGCTTCAGCCACTCCGACGAGGTGTCCCACCCCCATTACTATGCCGTCACCATGCCCGACGAGCAGCTGCGGCTGGAGATGACTGCCCTGAGCCATAGCGCCATCTTGCGACTGACGCCGCTAGCCGACGGGCCTGTCCGCCTTCTGCTGCGGGCCAATAGCGATGAGGGCGAAGGGCGCATGGTGCTCGATGCCACGCGCCAACTGGTCTATGGCTCCAATCCCGTCCACCGCATCTATCAGGGATGGGGCGAGCGGGCAGGCTTCAGTGGTCATCTCGTGGTGCAGTATGCCGACCGCCTGGTGTCTAGCCGCAAGACTAGTCAGGGCATTGAGCTGTCCTTCGACGGCGTCCGTCAGCAGCCCATCATCCTCAGGATGGCCACATCGTTTACAAGCCGCCAGGGGGCTGAGGCCAACTTGCGGGCCGAGGCACAGTGTACTTTTGAGGAGATGAGGCAACAGGCGGTGGATCGGTGGATTGAGCGATTCCATAGTATCGATATCGTCGATGCCGACACCGCTCGCGTCGACCAGTTCTATGGTGCCCTCTACCGCTCGTCGTTCCTCCCTCGCGAGATGAGCGACGTCGACGGCAGCTACCCCCGCTTTGCTGACGGAACTACGATGAAATCGGCAAAAATTGGGGCAAAGCGCTATGGCGACTTCTCCATGTGGGACACCTATCGCGCCTTGCATCCGTTGCTCAATATCATCGCTCCTGAGGCGTCCGGACAGATGATGCAGTCGCTGGTCGAGATGTACGACGAAGGCGGTTGGCTGCCCATCTTCCCCTGTTGGAACTCTTATACGGCAGCCATGATTGGCGACCACTGCTCCTCGGTGCTTGCCGATGCCTACGTAAAAGGCATTCGCGGCTTCGATGCCGAGAAAGCCTATGCAGGCATGCGGCGCAATGCCTTCGAGCAGCCTGCCACCTTCGAGGAATACCAGAACGGCATGGGCCGCAGGGCGCTGAAGAGCTATCTGAAGTATGGCTATATCCCCTTGGAGGACAGCGTGAAGGAGGCGTTCCACACGCAGGAGCAGTCCTCGCGAACGCTTGAGTACGCCTATGACGACTTCTGCGTGGCTCAGCTGGCCAAGGCCTTGGGCAAGGACGACGACTACCGTCAGCTGATGAGCCGCAGCGAAAACTGGCGCAACGTCATCAACCCCTCTACAGGTTATGCCGACGGACGCCATTCCAACGGCCGTTGGGAGGGAAATCTGGACCTCGTCCACCGTAAGCCCTATATCACCGAGGGCGCTACGTGCCACTACACTTGGTACGTGCCTCAGAATGTGGATGGGTTGATGGACGTCATGGGCGGACGTGAGACATTCACCAAGCGCCTCGACGAGATGTTCTCCACCGGTCGCTACTGGCACGGCAACGAGCCCTGCCATCAGGTGGTGTGGCTCTACTCCCTGGCTGGCTATCCGGGGAAGACGCAGCAGCAGGTGAGGCGCATCTTGGAGACTGAATACAACGATACCCCCGGCGGTCTGTCGGGCAACGACGATGCTGGTCAGATGTCGGCCTGGCAGGTGTTCGCCTGCCTGGGCTTCTATCCCGTGTGCCCCGCCACGCCCCAATATGTTGTGGGCGGTGCTCAGTTTGAGCAGGTCACCATCAACCAGCCTGGGGCGAAGCCGTTCGTCATCCGCCGCTCGGCTGACGGGCGGCGCCTGCTCAACGGCCAGCCGATGCTTCAGCCTTTGCTCAATCATGTCGACATCGTGCAGGGCGGAGAACTCTTTCTGCCCTAAATTGCTAAAAAGAGGTGAACACTCTTTGTCGTTTGCCAAAATATTCGTAACTTTGCACCCTCAAAGTAAAAACAGAAGAAATTCCATGGCTTATCTATTTACATCAGAATCAGTGTCGGAGGGACATCCCGACAAGGTAGCGGACCAGATTTCAGACGCCATTCTCGACCAGTTCCTGGCCTACGACGACCATGCCCGTGTGGCATGCGAGTCGTTTGTCACCACAGGACAGGTGGTTATCATGGGCGAGGTGCGCAGTGAGGTGTACATCGACTTGCAGACCATTGCCCGCAACACCATCAAGAAGATCGGCTACACGAAGGCCGAGTACCAGTTCGACGGTAATTCCTGCGGCATCCTCACCGCCATCCATGAGCAGAGCGGCGACATCAATCGCGGCGTCGACCGCGACGACGACGAGGAGCAGGGTGCCGGCGACCAGGGCATGATGTTCGGCTATGCCACGAACGAGACCGATAGCCTGATGCCCGTGACGCTCGACCTGGCACATCTGATCATGCGCACGCTGGCCGACATCCGCAAGGAGGGGCGCGTGATGACCTACCTGCGCCCTGATGCCAAGAGCCAGGTGACTGTGGAATACTCCGATGAGGGCATCCCCCAGCGCATCGATACTATCGTCGTTTCGACGCAGCACGACGAGTTCCTGGCCGGCGGCAACACCACGTTCGGCCCGGCGAATGACGAGGCTATGCTCGCCCGTATCAAGGACGATGTCGAGACGATCCTCATTCCCCGCGTCAAAAGCCAGATTCACTCCGAGAAGGTGCTCCGGCTCTTCGGCCCCGATATCAAGTACTACGTCAACCCCACGGGCAAGTTCGTCATCGGAGGCCCTCACGGCGACACCGGATTGACAGGTCGCAAGATTATTGTCGACACCTACGGCGGCCGTGGTGCCCACGGCGGCGGCGCTTTCTCGGGTAAGGACTCTTCGAAGGTCGATCGCTCGGCCGCCTATGCCGCCCGCCACATCGCCAAGAACATGGTGGCAGCAGGCGTTGCCGACGAGATGCTCGTCCAGGTAAGCTATGCCATCGGCGTGGCACGCCCGATGAATATCTACGTCAATACCTATGGTCGCAGCCACGTAGCGATGAGCGACAGCGAGATTGCACGCCGCATCGAGACCCTCTTCGACCTGCGTCCGAAGGCCATTGAGCGGGCACTGAAGCTGCGGCAGCCCATGTATCTCGAGACGGCTGCCTACGGTCACATGGGGCGTCAGCCGGAGGTGGTGAAGAAGACTTTCAGCAGCCTCTATCACCCTACGCGCACCATCGACGTCGAGCTGTTCACCTGGGAGAAGCTCGACCGCGTCGACGACATCCGTCAGGCTTTTGGCCTGTAACCAACCTACCGACGCTGCCGATATGTATGAGCCGCTATCCGACATCGTGGCCATCGACTCGCTGCTCCTGCCCGACACAGCCCTCTTTTTCAAACCCATCCCCATACAAGGGCAGGTAGGCACGCCGCACGACTACTCCGTAGGCGGCGACGACCTGATGACGATCGTGCTCCTGGCCTGCACCGTGCTGCTCGTGCTGCTGCTGTCGTTCAACGGACGCTTCCTGCTCGAGAAGTCCAAAGAGTTCTTCTTCGCTCATTCGGGCGATGACTACGACGTGCTGACGGCCTCCACGGCGCGCTACCTGCCGCTGCTCGCCGTGGGATGCTGCTTGCTAGGACTGGGATGGTACGTCGTGGTCGGCAACGAGCTGCCTGAAACCTTCAGAGAGGTGCCCGTGGCCGTGGTGGCGGTCTTTGCCGCGGCCTTTGCCCTTTTCTTCCTATTGAAGGACCTGCTCTATGGAATCGTGAACGGTGTTCTTTTCGGAAGTAAAAAAAGCATACAATGGAGGCAGTCTTTCCTCTTCCTGACCGCCCTTGAGGGTGCGATGATGCTGCCGATTGTCGTGGCGCTTTTCTATTTCGACCTTCCTGCAAATTTCGCTATTTATGGTGGGGCCGTAGTTCTCTTTTTGAACAAAATGCTTACATTTTATAAAAGTTACAATATCTTTTTTCAGCAAAATGAGCGTTTTTTGGAAAATATTTTGTACTTTTGCGCCCTTGAAATCACTCCTTTACTCGCTTTCTGCGGTTTATGGATGATAATTGTCAATGTGTTGAAAATAAATTTTTAGGACATAGAAATGGTAAAAAAGATTCTGGTTTCGCAGCCAAAGCCGACTAGCGAGAAGTCGCCCTATTTTGACATCGCCGAGCGTTTCGGCCTGGAGTTGATCTTCAGGCCCTTTATCAAGGTGGAAGGATTGTCCGCCCGTGAGTTCCGCACCCAGAAAATCAATATCCTCGACTACACCGCTGTTGTGTTTACCTCACGCCATGCCATCGATCATTTCTTCACGCTGGCCCACGAGATGCGCATAGCCATTCCTGAGGACATGAAGTATTTCTGCGTCACTGAGACCATTGCCCTCTATATCCAGAAATATGTGCAGTATCGCAAGCGTAAGGTGTTCTTCGGCAGTACAGGCCGCGTCGACGACCTCCTGCCTGCCATGACGAAGCACAAGACCGAGCGCTATCTCGTGCCCATGAGCGACGTCCACAACGACTCGTTGACGCAGATGCTCGACTCCCGCAAGCTCCAGCACAAGGAGTGCGTGATGTATCGCACGGTGAGCAACGACTTCACGCAGGAAGAGGTGGATAATTTCGACTACGACATGCTCGTCTTCTTCAGCCCCTCGGGCATCGAGTCGCTGATGAAGAACTTCCCCAACTTCGATCAGGGCAAGATTGCCATCGCCACCTTCGGTCCGGCCACTGCCAAGGCAGCCCAAGACGCCGGCCTGCGCCTTGACCTCGAAGCTCCCACCGAGAAGTATCCCTCGATGACGGGTGCTCTACAGCACTACCTGCTCATGCAAGACGATGAATAAGCCCCATGCTTTTCATAAATACGAACGGATAGTCAGTCAGAAGACCATCGACGAGCTATTCGGAGGAACTAGCAGCCAGTCCTTGGCTGCTTTTCCTGTTAGGGCTGTCTTCCTCAGCAAGGATCGTGCGGGCGATGAGCCGCCGGTGCAGCTGCTTGTCAGTGTGCCAAAGCGTAGGCTGCGCCATGCCGTCGACCGCAACCGTGTGAAGCGCCAGCTGCGCGAGGCTTATCGTCAGCACCGCGAACTGCTCACCGAGGCCATCCCTCCTGCGAGCTGCCTGAAGGTGGCCTTTGTGTGGCTTGCCGACCGTCGGATGGCTACTGCCGACGTTGCCGGTCGCATAGAAACCCTGCTCCGACGAATTGCCTCGAAGCTATGAGCCGCTTCTTCCATCTACTTTCCGCCGCCCTGAAATGGCTGCTGCTGCTGCCCATCCTCTTCTATCAGCGCTGCATCAGCCCTCTGACGCCTCCCGCTTGCCGCTTTACGCCCACCTGCTCGCAGTATGCCCGCGAAGCTATTGATAAGTATGGTCCCTTCAAGGGCCTCTACCTAGCCGTCCGGCGTATACTGCGATGCCATCCATGGGGAGGTTCAGGCTATGATCCCGTACCCTAAACTACTGTTCCAGCACCAAGAGAATAGCTGGAACAAAGTGTTTACGCCGTGTAAACACTTTGTTTACGCGCCAGAAACAACTTGTTTACACGGCGTAAACAACTTGTTCCAACCGTAGAGACAAATCTGGAACAGTTTGTTCCAGCTGTAAGAAATTGGTTGGAACAAAGTGTTTATTGCCGCATAAACAGTTTGTTCCAGCCACAATCCTGCTGTTGGAACAAGTGCCTGGCTATTGGTCATAGCGGGTCAACGTCGTAGTAGAGTTGCAGGGAGGCGTAGCGCTTGTCTTGTAGCATCTGCTGCTGCGCAAGCTTCAGGTGCTGCCTGACGCGTGGCATGTCGATGCCAAGCTCCAGCTTGAGCACCAGTTTGCGGATGCTGAGCGTTTTCACTCGGGCCACGGTGGGCTTGTCTGGTCCTAGTACGCGGGCGCCGAACCATTGGCGCAGCCGGGCGCCGAGCTCCAGGGCTGCCGTGTCGACGAGGGTGTCGCGGGTGTGCTTGAGGTAGATGTTGATTATGCGATAGTAGGGTGGGTAGCTGAAGGCCTGCCGCTCAGCGATAAGACTGCTGTAGAAGGCCTTGTAGTCGTTGCGCACCACCTGGTCGATGAGTGGCAGCTTTGGCTGCCGCGTCTGTAGGATGACGAGTCCCCGCTTGTCTTTTCGTCCGGCGCGTCCGCTTACCTGTGCCATCATCATGAAGGCATGTTCGTAGGCCCGGAAGTCGGGGTAGTTGAGCATCGTGTCGGCATTGAGGATTCCGACGACGGCAACGCGGTCGAAGTCGAGCCCCTTCGAGATCATCTGTGTGCCGACGAGCAGGTTGGTGCGCCCTGCCGAGAAGTCGCTGATGATACGCTCGTAGGCCTGTCGTGTGCGCGTGGTGTCGAGATCCATGCGGCTGATGCGAGCCTCGGGCAGTATGGTGCGTATCTGGTCCTCGATCTTTTCTGTTCCATAGCCTCGCCCCTGCAGCTCCTTCGATCCGCAGGCGGGACATACATTTGGCACCCGATAGGTGTATCCGCAGTAGTGGCACGTCAGCTGGTTCATCGACCGATGGAGTGTCAGCGAGACGTCGCAATGCTCGCAGTGAGGCACCCATCCGCATTGCCGGCACTCCACCATCGGCGCCCATCCGCGTCGGTTTTGGAAGAGGATGGCCTGCTCTCCGCGGTCTAAGGCTTCGCGGAGGCGCGTCAGCAGCAGTGGTGAGAACGGCCCGTTCATCATCTTCCTTCTGGCAAGGTCTTGCGTGTCGACCACCTGTATCTCGGGCATCTCGATGCCCTGGTAGCGCTCGTTGAGCTCCACCAGGCCGTACTTGCCTCGGCGGGCGTTGTAGTAGGTCTCAAGCGAGGGGGTGGCGGTGCCCAGTAGTACATGGGGAGCCTCTTCCGAGCGGCCGTCGGAAGCCAGGCCGTTGCCGTTGTTAAACTGTTGTGCCATCATGATGGCTACCGAGCGGGCGTGGTAGCGCGGTGCAGGGTCCTGCTGCTTGTAGCTTGTCTCGTGCTCCTCGTCGACAATGATCAGTCCTAGTCGCTGGAAGGGCAGGAACACGGCCGAGCGGGCGCCCAGGATGATGTCGTAGGGATGTCCGGAGAGTTGCTTCTGCCATATCTCCACGCGCTCGGCATCGCTGTACTTCGAGTGGTAGATGCCCATTCGGTCGCCGAAGATGCGGTGCAGGCGCTCCATGATCTGTACCGTCAGCGCAATCTCTGGCAGCAGGTACAGCACCTGCCGGTGCTTGTCGATCTCGCGCTGTATGAGATGGATGTAGATTTCCGTCTTGCCGCTGGCCGTGACGCCGTGTAGCAGTGTGACGCGATGCTTGAGGAAGCTGAAGAGCACCTGGTTGTAGGCTTCCTGCTGTGGCTGGCTCAGCCGTTTGATGAGCTCGGGGTGCGGCTCCCCGCTGTGGTTCAGCCGGCTTACCTCCACCTCGTAGGTCTCGAGCAGCCCTCGCTTGACGAGCTGGTTGACGACGGGCAGCGTCGTGCCGCTGGCGTTGAGGAGCTCCTCGCGGGTGATCTCGACGACGGGCTCCATGGTCTCGTTGCCTTCGATCGTGTCCCAGTGCGACATGGCGAGGTAGGCGATGAAAGCCTCCTGCTGGCGGGGCGCACGTGCCAGGAGGTTGAGGGCGACGTGCAGCGTGGGCTCGTTCTGGTAGGATGGCGCCAGGCGGATGTAGGTCTCGGTGCGTGGCTTATAGCCATCCTCGGCCTTCAGTCCGGCGGGTAGTGCCGCCTTCAGCAGGTCGCCCAGTGGCGACATGTAGTAGTCGGCAATCCACTCCCACTGGCGCAGCTGGCTGTCGAGCAGCAGTGGCTGGCTGTCGAGCAGCTGAGCGATGGGCTTCACCTGATAGCCCTCCGGCTGCTCGTTGTGCAGGCGTGCCACGATGCCCACATAGCTCTTCGACCGCCCGAAGGGCACGAGCACGCGCATCCCCCGGCGCACCAGCCCCTGCAGTGCTTGCGGTACGGAGTAGGTGAACAGCGCGTCGAGCGGTACGGGCAGGATCACGTCGGCCAGGGTGTAAGGAGTCTTTACTGTTATAGGCATATTTGCTTTCGGCCATTCGAAATGTCGGCTGCAAAATTAAGCATAAAATCCGAGACGGCCAAATATACCACAAAAAAAAGACAGGCCGCCAGAGCCTATAATCCTGCCCGCTCCTCACTCCTCGCTCAACAAGCCGTTCGGGTATAAACCGTGGCATTCCTGCCCAGTCTATACCCGAACCGTCATACCCGCTGATGTCTACTTCAGTGCGATGCCGACGATGGCGGCGGCGTCGGCGATGGTGATCGCGTTGTCGCCAGTCACGTCGGCGGCATCCTCATAGAACGTGCCTGTGGGCTTGCCGACGATGCGGTCCGCCACGGCCACGGCATCGGCGATGTCCACCCGCCCGTCGCGGTTCACGTCGCCCTTCAGGTACTTGCCCACCAGTCTCACCGGCAGCACGTTGTTCGACGGACGCACGTCCTTCACCGTCTCGTCGTTCTGCACCGGCGTGGTGCGCAGGTAGAGCATCTGCGAGAGGTCGGGCTGGTTGACGGTCAGGGTGACGATCTTCACCTTGTTCTTCTGCTCGGCGCTGGCGTCGTAGAGGTCTGCGGCGTTGACAGTCACCTCCTCAGCAAAGCTGACGGCGTTCTCGTCAACGACGGGCGAGTTGTAGAGGCCCACCTTCACGCTCATGTCGTCGGCCAGGGGCAGCAGCGAGGCGTTGTTCACCTCGGCCACGATGGTCGTCAGGCCCGTGGCGTCGGTTTTCTTGCTCAATATCTTCAGGGCCATATCCACCTGGCGCACGTTCAGCT
>CAMNHM010000011.1 GCA_946539475.1 uncultured Prevotellaceae bacterium
ATCCAGCAGACGCTCGTACTCGGCATCGGACTGTCGGCAGGAACGGCGCGAGAGCGCAACCGCTACCGCAACCTCATACCTATCTCACGCCACTACAACGGCATGTTCCGCATCGTCGGAGGCAAGGCACTGGCCTACTTCATGATCTACGCCGTCTTGACGGCCTACCTCGTCTGCATCGTGCCGCGGCTGTTCGCCTTCACCACCGTCGGGCGATGGCACGACCTGCTGCTCTTCCTCCTGCCCTACCTTCTTGACTGCATCTTCTTCGGAATGGTCGTCAGCTGTCTCGTGCGCTATCGCGAGAACGTCATCCTGCTCTTCGTCTTCGTCACCCTGCCGTTGCTCTTCCTCTCAGGCATCAGCTGGCCACAGAGCAGCATACCAGGCTTCTGGCAGGGCATCAGCTGGCTCTTCCCCAGCACCTTCGGCATACGGGGTTACGTGCGCATCAACGAGATGGGCGCCACACTGTCCGACGTGCTCCCCGAGTACCACGCCCTCTGGCTGCAGATGCTCGCCTACTTCGTGCTGGCTTGCCTCGTCTACCGCTACCAGATATTCCTGGCACGCCGCGATGCCCGCCGACGACTGGCCGACATCCAGAAAGCCGCACGAGCCTCGCAGTAAGTCTTATCCAGACAGCAGCATGAAAGCCTTCCAGATTGTCATCACTCCGTTGCTCCTGCTCTGTATGGCACTCTCCTTACAGGCACAGCCCCGACAGACGGTTGGCGACAGAACCAGTATCTCTGTTCATGGATTCATCTTCGGCAGCGATGAGCTGGAAGAAAAGCCCTACCCCCTGCCCAATGCCAGCATTCACCTGACGTGCCTCAACGACACGACGGCCACCTCCGACCTCCATTCCAGGCAGAACGGTCAGTTCGGCAATTTCATGTCGGTGCTCAGAAAGCGGGTGAAGCGCAACACCGTGCCACGCATAAGGATAGCGGTGTCGTACATGGGCTATGGCACTTTCCAGAAAGACTATGCGGCGAAGCGAGAGTATTTCGACGACGACAACCCCTCATACGGCTCCTACTGGGAAGTCGACATCGACACCATCGTGCTTCAAAGCAAGCCCATGAGCATCCAGGAAGTGCAGATCGTAGGCGAGCTGCAGCGGATGTACGAGAGCGGCGACACCACCGTATTCAACGTCGAAGCCTACCAGATGCCCCGCGGCACCGTGCTCCTCAACCTCGTGCGCCGACTGCCCGGACTGCGCTACGAGCAAGGACAGCTCACCTATCGCGACAGCGTGATCCACGAGATACGCCTCAACGGCGAGTCGTTCTTCGCCCACGACATGAAACTGGCACTCGAGAACATCGAGAACTCCGACCTCAAGCAGTTCCGCGTCTACAAGACACAGGCCGACACGATGAGCACCGACACCACCAAGCACTGGGTGGCCGACATGATCACCAAGAACGCCGCCAACCGCGTGGAGACGGCAAAGCCCGAGCTGGGTACTTCCGACAAGAAAAACACCTATCACTTCGCTATGGAAGGCATGTAATGGAAGTCGGGCAACAAGGGCGAATGGTCGGCCAGCGTGAAGCTCGACGACTTGCCCGATGCCAGCATGAAAAAGTACAGTAACAACAGCATCGGCGGAAGCTACAGACGGAAAATCGGCCAGACGAACATCTCCTACATGCCCAGATATTCCTACGACGACCGGCGCAACGACAGCGAGAGCCTCTCGTCGACGCTGATGCCAGGCTTCGAGCAGTATTCGCAGAGCACGAACCAGAGCAAGACCTACAACAACAACACCAACCACAATCTCAGTGCCAGCGGAATGATTGGCGAAAAGGGCGGCTTCTGGAACACGAACATCTACTATAACAACGTCGACACGCGGTCGCATAGTCAGGACACCGAGGCCAACTACAGCAGCGACCCATACGGTGGAGAGGACAACCAACTGCTCGACGAGCAGCAGCTGAAGGCCATCGGACTGAACCGCCGCAGCAGTCAGCAGCAGCGACGCTCGCATCTGGAAAACATCACCATGAACGGCAGCTACAGCAAGTATTTCGAAGGCAACGACAAGCACAACAGTTCGCTGACGTTCAACATGGATCTGAACAGAACCCACCAATACAACTCGACCACCGAACGACAGCACACCGACTACCTGCAATATGCCGACAGCGTCTGGAGCTATCATCGTCAGAGCACCTCGCCGGTGGAGTCGGGGCGCCTTCGCCTCAGGACGGAATACAGCTACAACATCGTCAACAAGCGTGTCCGCCATTACCTCAGGCTGGGCTACGAGTACTCGCACAACTATCAGGAATCGGAGCTCACCTATCACGACCTCGAGCACCAGGGGAAGAGAATCGACAGCATCAGCACCTACACCAACGACCTGACCGACGCCCATCGCATCGGCATCAACTACAACTTCAACTTCAAGCGCCTGCGTCTGGAACAGGCCTTCGCAGTCATCCCCACACGCGAGAACTACCACTACGAGCGGCGCGACGGCACGAAGGCCGACACCATCCTCAAAGCACCCTTATACAACACCTCGACCAGGCTGGAATACCAATTCGCAGAGCGGCGGTCAGCTTCGATAGAATACAGCATCAACTCACGCCTGCCCAACGCATCCAACCTCGTGCGACCCACCTCCAACGACGACCCCCTCTACATCTCCATCGCCAACCCAAACCTCAAAAAGCCCGTCAACCACAACATCAGCCTCTACCTCAGCCTGGGCAGTGACTGGAGCATCAGCAACTACTACCGCATGACGAGGAACAACATTGCCTCACGCAACATCTTCGACACGAAAACCGGAGGCGTCACTTCCACCTACGACAACATCAACGGCAGCTGGTCGATGGACAATCACGCAAGCTATCGCACCGACTTCAAGCACGCCAACATCACCGTCGACGCCACACACCAGTTCTCCCACAACGTCAACTACCTGAGAACCAGCACCTCGACAGGCGAAGAGAAAGGCACCTCCAACGTAGAAAGCATCCGTATCGAACCGCGATTCATGCTCTACACCAAGCACTACGACCTCAGCCTCAACGGCCACTACGGCTACCAATGGGGCAGCAGCGACTACACCACCAACAACGACAAGATCCACTCGTTCCAGCTCAATTCCGGATTCAACTACTGGCTGGGCACCCGCCTCACCTTGCACTCCGACCTCAACCTCTCCGGACAGGCAGGCAGCAAGATGGAGGATGCCAACCGCACCGACATCATCTGGAACCTGGGCGTGGAATACAAGGTGCTGCGCGACCATCGCGGACTCATCAAGCTCCAATGGTACGACATCCTCCAGCAGCGCCGCACCTTCAACTCCTACATCACCTCCACAGGCCGCTCCGAGTATCGCAGCTCGGGCAATCCCCACTACGTGCTCCTCACCTTCCAGTATAAGCTCTACAAGATGAAGTGAAGCTTAGGAGTCCCCCCTCGCCTGCCTCGTCTACCGCTACCAGATATTCCTCGCACGCAAGGATGCCCGCCGCCGGCTCCACGACATCCTGCGGGCAGCAATCAGCTCAAGGTAATGATTCCACCCTCCAAACTGAATGAAAGCATAAGTCAATTTCTCAGAGATTTTTCAAAAACAGGTTGTCAGGTTGACATAATGCCGATGTACAAACGGTTTGCAACCTGTTTGAGGTTGTCAAAGGTTGACATGAGGTTGACATATTGTTGCAGAGCAAAGCCCAAGCTGACAAAGGGTTGACAGAACGGAGCTGAAGCCCTTCAGTCCTCACGCTTCTTTTGGGCAAGAATATGTACGTGCGATAAATTCTCTAGAGAATTTAGCCGTGAGAACGGCACTTACAAGTCGTAAGGATAGTCCTGACGCTCAAATTCTCTAGAGAATTTCCAAACAACGACGATACTTGCAAGCTGCCGGCAACATTCTTACAGCCCTTCACCTTGGTTCTCAGCCTCTACGGATGATGACCAGAGAGGCGAAGAGAAAGAAAGGGCCAAGGCCGGAGCCTAGTTGTTGTTCTTCGTAAACTGGAAGTTAAAGCCGCCGCCGAAGTCGCCGGGGGCATAGTCGCTGAACACCATCATCAGGAACTTCCGTCCGTCGAGCTCCACATTGTACGAGCGCACCTTGTCTGCCTGCAGCTGCTCAGCGGTGTAGACCTTACCGGTAAGGGCATGGCTGAACTTCGCACCCTTCCCCTCAAGCACCTTCGCCACGCTCTCGTGGAGGACGTCGATGTCGGCAGCCGTCAGCAGGTGGTCGCCATAGAAGCCGATGCCGAGCGTGAAGCGCTGGTCGTTGCCGCTGAACTGTACCACGCGGGCATTAGGTATCGACGCGAAGTCCTCGGCAGCCAACGCCAGCGCATCGGCCTTGCCCTCAACCTTCTTAGCGTTGTCTATCGGACAGAGCCACACCTTCACATTGTACTGTATCTCCATGTGCTCATCGCCAAATTCATCGGTGGTGGTGACAACCTCGAAGGCAGGATTAGGCTCGTCGGCATAGTACTCGAACGACATGCCGTCCTTGAAGTCGAAGGCCACGCGCAGGCACTTATCCTTGCCCTCCTCCGGCTGGTAGATCATCACGTCGTAGTCGTAGGCCGACTTGTCGAGCCGCTCCTGGTCGCGCTCTTCCATGCGGAAGCCCTTTGCCCTCAGGCCATTGGTCCATGCCAGCAGCTCCTCGCGCGTCACATTCTTGTAGTACACCTCATACTGGTAGGAGCCCTCGTCGCCAAACTGAGTAAAGACAATCTTGCCTGCCGTCTTCGGCTCGGGAATGCCATACTGGTCGTACACGACAGCAGGCCACTGCCCGTCCTTCAGGCCAGTAGCGCTGCCTTCACTGCCGGCAGCACTGCTACTGCTGCCACCACCGCTCTTCGAGCCGCCACAGCCCATGAGCATCAGGGCGGCAGCCATCGTTGCTAACAGAATCTTTTTCATCGCTTAATGGTTAAATGGTTTGATCGTTTATGGAAAGTTCTCTTGTCGCCTACCAATGCCTGACACATAAATAGGAGCGGTGCAAAGTTCGGAAATAAATTCCAATCGCACAATACCCCAAATGAGGGTATTTGACACCCCTTTTGGGGGTTATGCGAAAGCCTGACATCGAAAAAAGGGTCAAAAGGCTTGGCAACGTGGCAGAAAAACACTATCTTTGTAGCCAATATGAAACCATCGACAAGCATCCTTCGCATCCTGACGCTGACGCTGCTTGCCGCCTGGCTGGCCGTCGGGAGCTCCTCCGCCTACAGCGACCACCGGGGGCGGAAGGTTGACTCGCTCGAGGCTGTGCTCAGCAGCGGACGGTCGCTGACCGACGAAGAACGCATGGCGGCCTACATCGGACTGATGAAAGGCTACCGGAACACCAACACACAGCTGTCAGAACGCTATGCCCGCAGCGCGCTGGCACTGAGCTACCGCATGAACACCCTGAACGCCCGTGAGGGAGCCCTCTACAGCCTCGGACTGACGGCCTACGGGCGTGCCGACTACGATGCCGCTGCCGACTATTTCCACCATGCGCTGGCCGTCACCGACTCCATGCGCGGCGACCATCGCTACAGCGCCGACGACATCGACGACAACCTGTCGCAGCTATACGGCGCGCTGGGCAATCTCTACAACATTCAGGACAAGAGTCTGCTGGCCATCGACTACTACCAGCGGGCACTACCCATCTTCGAGCGCCACGGATGGCTGGAGAGCCAGTGCATACTGCATCACAACGTGGCAGAGCTCTACCAGACGATGGGCAATGCCCCGAAGGCTACGCAGCACTATCAGCTGGCCATCAAGGCTGGCGAGGCCTCCGGCGACTCGCTCATGATGGCATTGCCGCGCAAGGGGCTGGCCAAGGTATATATGGAGCAAGGCGACTACGACCTGACACGACAGACGCTGGCATCCGCCTACAGCTATTACCGCGCCCACCGTGACGAGGAGCCCGGCGACTATGCCGAGGTGGTTGCCTCGCTGGCAACAATGCACCTCATGGCCGACCACGAGGACCTGACGCAGGCAAGAGCCTTCGCCCAGGAGGCACTGGCCTGCGACAGCGAGGAGCTGATGGACGAGGTGCGCTTCGGCATCTACGCCGCTGCCGCCCTCGTGGCAGCACGCGAGCAGCAGTGGCAGCAGGCCCTCAGCTACGTCCAGAGGAGCTACCACCACGACGACGACGAGGCAACGCTCAGCGACGTGACCAGCTACGAGCTGCTGGCCAACATCCACATGCACCTGGGCAACACGTCGGAGGCCAGCTACTATATAAATAAGGTACGCGCGATGGAGGAGCGCTTCGCCACCGACAACTACCAGTCGGCACTGTCGCAGATGGAGGTCATCTACGAGACGCAGAAGAAGCAGGATGCCATCGAGCAGCTCACCCGCGAGCGGCAGTGGTACCTCTGGGGCGGAGCACTCTGCCTGCTGGTGCTACTGCTGCTGGTGCTGACGTTCTTCCTGCTCTGGCGCAGCGTCAGGCTGAGCAAGCGGACAACCCTCATCCTGGCAAAGCTGGAAGGCGAGATGGGGGAGCGCGTACGCATAGCACGCGACCTCCACGACCGCTTGGGCGGGCTGCTCACCAGCATCCGCATGCAAAGCGAGCAGACCAGCATGAAGGAGCAGGTCGACGAGGCCATCAGAGAGATGCGCAACGTGGCCCACCACCTGCTGCCCGACTCGCTGCAACGCTACGGGCTGCGCGTGGCCCTGCGCGACTACTGCATGACGATGAGCGGCGTCAGCTTTGCCTTCGTCGGCGAGGAACGACACATCAAGCACGAGGAGGCCATCTACTGCATCGTCTACGAACTGGTGAACAATGCCGTGAAGAACGCCTCAGCACAGCACATCAGCGTACATCTGATGGCTGCCGACGAATATACCGCCATCACCGTCAGCGACGACGGCAACGGCCTGCCCAGCGACTCAACGCCCATGGGAAGCGGTCTTCGCAACATCCGCTCACGCGTGGAGGCCATCGGCGGACGAATCGACATCAGCTCCGCCCCCGGCGAGGGAACCGAGATCAGCATTGAACTGCCTAAAGGACCGATACAGCACTAGCCACCCCATCAAACCCAAACAGCAACACCCTATGACCACCATCCTCATAGCCGACGACCACCACATCGTAGCCACTGGCATCACTAGCCTCCTACCCGAAGGCTTCACCTGCTGCGGCATCGCCACGACGCTCGCCCAGACAGCCACCATGATGGCCGAGCAGCAGCCCGACATCCTGATCCTCGACATTGCGATGCCCGACGGCGACGGCATCGACGCCATCCCTCAGCTGCAATCGGCATGCGTCACCACACGCATCGTCGTACTGACGATGTTTGCCGAGCCAGCCGTCGTGCGACGGGCCCTGGAGGCCGACGTCTACGCCTACCTGCTGAAGGCGGGGCCTACGGAGGACTTCAGGAACGCGCTGCTCACGGTGGCCGACGGCAAGAAATACCTGCCTGCGGAGGTGCGCAGCATGATGCTCAGACAGCAAGAAGTGCCGCCGACGCTGACGCCGAGGGAGCGCGAGATCCTGCGCCTCATCGTCAGGGGCTACAGCTCAAAGGAGATAGCCGACCAACTATTCCTGGCGTTCGAGACGGTCCACAGCTATACGAAATATATCCGTCAGAAACTCGGCTGCAACAACACGGCCTCGGTAGTTCGCGTGGCCATCGAGCGCCATCTCGTCTGAAAGGCTTAACAATATTTAACCCACAATACAAACATCGTATCGAAATAAGCAGTACCTTTGCATCAGAATTGACTGAACTAATGATGATGAAAAGAAAGAAACTGACGATGCTGCTCGTCGTCCTGCTCGCTGCCCTGGGAGCCAGCGGGCAGAGCAGCTACTGCCTGACCTACGAAGACTTCGTTGCAAACAAATGGACGCCGCTGGACACCGTCTGCTGCGACCAGCACTCGAAGAGCCACCAGGCATGGTGGGGTGGCAACGACTTCACCCTGACGACGGGCCAGAAGGCCACGGACAAGATACTCAAGAAAGAGGCCTTCGTGGTGATGCAAGGCGACACCATGTACATCAACTGCCGCAACCTCCGACTGGAGAAGGCCCGTTTCAACGGCGGCTACACACGAGCCATGCGCATCGGCAACCGCAGCATCCTGTTCGTCAACAAGAGGGTCGAAGCCGGCAGCGCTACGGGTGCTGCCATGGCCGGAATCATGTTCGGAGCCATCGGAGGAGCCGTCGTTGCAGGTATAGCGGCAGGAGGCGGCGGAGGCAAGCAGGTGTGCTACGTCGTCTCCAGTGGTGCCGACGCGAAGGGGCGCATCGCCGTGAGGCTCATCGACGACAGCATGGTCAGCCAGATGCTCATCGAGCGCGACGACCTGCTTGGTGAATACTATGCCGAGCCTGATGCCGGCAAGCGCATCCTGGCCTCGCGCGTCGTCCCCCTACTCGAAAAGGCTGGACTGTTCAAGCAACAACAATAAGCAACTATGAACGTAAGAAAAGGCACAATGGCCGTCATGCTGCTGTTCGCCCCGGCAGTTGCCGTCAGCGCCCAGGACGGCGGGCAGCCGAACGCCATGCAGATGCTGCAGCTTGACGACCTGGCGAAACAGGAAACGGCAAAGAAGAAAGGTGAGCACACGATCTCTCTGAACGCCGATTTCGGGGCCATCACTTCGAAGGTGTACACCTACACGGGCACCTACACCTGGCAGACAGGCACCGGCTTCGAAGTGAGCTACCGCTACGTCGCAGGCAGCGGCTATGGCATTGCCATCTCCTTCCTGCACAACCAGACAGAGTACTCCACTCGTGACGGCAACGCCGACCTCGACCTCTACTTCTGGGGACCGTCGTTCGTCTACGGCGGTGAGATGGGGAAGCACTGGTATGGGCATGCGGAGATCGGCATCGGGTTGGCGAAATACTCCGAGCCCGAAGAGTCGCAGTATGGTGCCGGCATCAAGACGGCATTCGGGGTGGAGTATCGTCCTTGGAAGTTCGTGGGCATAGGCCTTGACATCGTAAACACCACCTCGACCTTCAGCAAGCAGAAATACTTTTTCGACAGGTACGATACCACCATCAACGGCTTCAACCGCCTGGGGCTCAACCTGGGTCTTCGCTTCCATCTGTAGCCTTAAGGAAGGAACGGGTCAGTCTGAGAACTTGGTTGACTGTTGCCGCATGGAGCTCCCCTCCCCTACTTGGGAGGGGAGCTCCATGCGGATTGTCTTTAGTTCTAATCCGTTTTTATAGGGTTCTACAACATTTCGTGACACCCTAGAGCTGCACGGAGATCGCCTTGCCGTCGTAGTCGACGAGCTTGCCCTCTGGCGCCTCGAGGTCAAGGGGACGGGGGCTGTCGGGAGTGACGAGCACGACGTTGAACCGCCGCTGCCTCAGCATGCCGGGGAACTGGCCCTGGCGCTGGCCGATGGTAAGGGTGCGCGACTGGTCGTCGTAGCGGATGTCGATGGTGGCATACTGCCCGCGCTCGTAGTTGTAGTTCGTGCCCTCATCCTCATAGAGCCGGAACTCACCATTCTGCCCGGCATAGACGTAGAGGTTGATGAGCTCGGCCGGATGCTCGTCGCTCCACTCCATGGCAGGGCCGAAGGGGATGATGGCTCCCTCGCGCACGTAGACGGGGATGCGCTCGTAGGGGGCGTCGACGACTAATCTACGATTTACTGATTTACTATTTGCGATTTGGCTGCTGCCGATGACCTGCTCGCCGCTATACAGATCGTACCAGCCACAGGCAGCAGGGAAGTAGACGGAGCGGTTGCGCGCCTTGTAATAGCCCACAGGGCAGGCCATCAGCGCCGGCCCGAGCATCCACTGGTTGCCGATGTCGAGCACCTGGGGGTCGCTGCCGAAGTCCATCACCAGGGCGCGCATCAGCGTATAGTCGCTGAAATGTGCCCATCCGGCCAGCGAGTAGAGATAGGGCATGAGGTGATAGCGCAGGCGGTCGTAGTAGACGAACGAGCGATAGGCGGGATGATTGTCGGGGGCAATGTTCCAGATCTCGCGCAGGGGCCACTGCCCATGACTGCGGAAGAGGGGTATGAACGCGCCAAACTGGTTCCAGCGCGTCTGCAGCTCGCGCCACTCGCGCAGGTCCTCGTTCTCCTGCCCTGTACGGTCGAAGAGCTGCTGGGCGGCCACATAGCGATTCTCGACGCAGAAGCCGCCCTGGTCCATACCCCAGAATGGGATGCCTGAGAGCGAGAAGTTGAGGCCGGCAGTCATCTGGGCGCGCATGTCCTCCCAGCGGGTGCCGATGTCGCCGCTCCATGTGGCCGTGGAGTAGCGTTGCTCGCCGGCGAAGCCGCTACGTGTCAAGAGGAAGACGCGCGGCTCGGAGAGCTTGCGGTTCTTCTTCAGGAGCCGCTTCCACGTGTCGCGCTGTCCGTTGTAGATGGCATCGGCGTTCACGATGGCGTAGGCATTGAAATACTCCGTCGACGTGCCCAGGGCGGTAGGGCCGCAAAGGGCCTTACGATACCACATCGGCGTGCAGTCGCGCACATTGGGCTCGGAAGCATCCATCCACCAGGCGTCGATTAGAGTTGAGAGTTTAGAGTTCTTGGACAAGCCAAGCGGCGAAGCCGAGCGGAGAGTTGAGAGACTTTTGTTAGCAGTCGGAGAAACGTCTCTAAACTCTAAACTCTTAACTCTCAACCCAGTATACAGGTTCTCGTCTATCTGACGCCAGAAGGCCTTGCGCGCATCGGCGTCGTAGGCATCATAGAACGATCCGCGGAAGCCCAGCCAGTCGTGGATGTCGTCCTCGACGGCCTGCCTGTACATCCATCCGTTCCGGTCGAGCTCCTTGTAGTTGTCGACCGTTTCGTAGAACTTAGGCCATACGCTGATCATGAAGCGCCCGTGCATCTGGTGGACGCTGTCGATCATCGCCTGCGGATTGGGGTAGCGGGCAGCCTCGAACTGATGGTCGCCCCAGGAGTCGAGCTTCCAGTAGTTCCAGTCCTGCACGATATTGTCGATGGGGATATGGCGCTGGCGGAACTCGGCAAGCGTCGAGACGAGCTCCTGCGACGTCTTGTAGCGCTCGCGGCTCTGCCAGAAGCCCAGCGCCCACTTCGGATAGAGCGATGCACGTCCTGTCAGCGTGCGATAGCCGGCGATGACCTCGTCGAGGTTGCTGCCGGCAATGAAGTAATAGTCCATATCGCGCGCCATCTCGCACCAGATGCTCAGCTGCCCGCGCTCTTCGGCGCTGCGGGGCTCTGCCACGCGCAGCCCGCAATAGCTCTCGCCGCCGTCGGGCTGCCACTCTATGCGCAGCTGCACCCGCCGCTTCTTCTCCAGCTCCACCTCAAACTTGTAGGCATTGGGATTCCACGCCGTGCGCCAGCGCTCAGGCACCACCTCGCGTCCGTCGATGTACACTTTGACGTAGCCGGCGTAATAGAGGATAAACTGGTAGAGCTCCTTCTGTCCTGCACATTGGCAGTTGCCGTTGCACTGGCATCGCCCACCGTCGCAGCACTTAGGCTCGATGAATCCCTCGTAGGTGACGTTGGCGCCCTGCAGGTTGAAGCCCTTGGGCAGGTTCTTCAGCCCGCCATCGTCGGTACGATTGGCAATCTCGGACTTTGCGGGATAGGCATACTCGTAGTAGATGGAGTCCTCGTCGCGCACCAGCCGCCGTCCGTTCCTGTCGATGTATGTACCCGTGAGGTGGCCCTTCTCCCCCTGCTTGTTGTACAGGCGGAAGGCACGGTTGAGCTGCAGGTACTCTTCCGGCTTGCCGAAACGGCAGTAGCTGTAGCTGTCCCACAGCACACCATAGTTCTTCGACGAGACGACGAAAGGCACCGACACCTTCGTATTGTACTGGAAGAGGTCCTCGTTCTTACCCTTCATGTTGAACTCCTCGCTCTGGTGCTGGCCCAGGCCGTAGAAGGCTTCGTCGGCAGGCGAGTCGAACTTCATCTGCCACTGCAAGCCGTGCTTCATCTCCTCGGTGAGCGGTGCACCTCCCTTCAGGCCGTACTCACGCTCAGGGACGGTGAAGTCGCTGAACAACTTGCCGTCCTCGGCCTCGCGGAGCAGGGTCTTGCCGCCGGCATCGAAGAAGGTGACCCGCCCCGTCCGAGTGTCGACACAGGCTTTGGCGTTGCGGGTCTTCACCACGACCGTCGACCCCTCCTCGCTGATGGTGTAGGAGCCCTTGGCAGGAGGTGTCTGCGGGACGATGATCAGGCTCTCGCGCTTCTGAGGGAGCTCGTCTTTCGACGTCGCGCGCACACGAACAATATTATCATTCATCACCTCCAGACGGACCACGCGTGCCTGTCCGCCGTCAGGGCGGATGGTCACCCTGTTCCCGTTTGTCTGCACATCGGCTGCCAGAGCCGTCGTAGTCAGCAGTAATGCTAAGAGCAGCATGTTTTTTCTCTTCATAGTCTTTTATTGCGTAATTTCTAGTTGTTGGAAACGTGTTCAGTTACCAGCGGATGGCCACGTCCAGGCGCTGCCCGGTGAAGCTCAGGTCGACATTCTTCGACTTGATGATCCGCCGCTTCAGGAAATAGGTCAGCTCGGTAGCAGCGACACCGATGGCAGCACCCGCACAGACGTCGTGCAGATAGTGGCGGTCGCGCACCAGGCGGTCGACGGCCGTCAGCGTGGCAACCCCAAAGCCGCCGATGGGCACCCACGGCGACACGTCGCCAAACTCCTTCCACAGCATCGTGGCGCCGGCAAAGGCAAACATCGAGTGGCCAGAGGGAAACGAGCGACGGTCGCTCTTGTCGGGACGACGCTCGCCGACAAGCTGCTTCAGCGAGTAGGCTGGCACGGCACCCGCAACGTACGAGGCGACGGCCGTCAGGGCTAGCTCCGTCCAGGGGGTATCGTTCTCCACGTCGCAGGCCTTCAGCACGAAGACGGCTGCCATCGGAGCATGCTGCAGCAGGTCGTCGAAGCCGTCGCTTCGATGACTTTGAGCATGCAACGGCAGCGTGACTGCCAATATGAGGAGTGCCAAGACATACTTCATCGTTGCAAAGGTACGATTTTTACTCAGATAAAACAAGAAAATACACTTTTTCTTCCCTTTTTTCTTGCCAATTTATTAACTTTGCACAAAAATTTGAATTCTCACATGAAACGACTGTTCATTACCATGCTTTTCGTGGCCGCCCTCATCACGACAGGGCAGGCCAAGGAGGTGCCACTCCTGGGCAACATCCTGGCACGACAGACGACATCGCTCAACGGCGACTGGCATTACATCATCGACGTTCAGGAAGAAGGGTACTACGACTACCGCATGAACCCCACCCGCTGGGGATTCTTCCGCAATGCCAAGCCGCAACGCCCCGAAGACCTCATCGAGTACGACTTCGACAAGGCTGCCACGATGCGCATACCCGGCGACTGGAACACGCAGGACGAGCGGCTGTTCTTCTATGAGGGTACGGTGTGGTTCAAAAAGTCGTTCCAGCACGCCAAGCAAGACGGCCGTCGCACGCTGCTCTACTTCGGAGCAGTGAACTACGAGGCCATCGTCTACGTCAACGGCGAGAAGGTGTGCACACACATCGGCGGCTTCACGCCCTTCAACATCGACATCACCGACCAGCTGCGCCCGGGCGAGAACGTCGTCATCGTGAAAGTCGACAACAAGCGCAAGGCAGAGGCAGTGCCCACGCAGATCTTCGACTGGTGGAACTATGGCGGCATCACCCGCGACGTGCTGCTCGTCGACGTGCCCGAGACCTACGTCGAGAACTACAAGCTAGAGCTGCTGAAGGCCGACGCCAAGGCCAAGCAGCGCGAGATCACCTTCGAGGCCAACCTCAGCAAGGCCCTCGCCGGAGAGCAGGTCACGATCAGCATCCCCGAGCTGAAGCTGCAACAGACGCTGACCACCAATGCCGAGGGGCGCGTCAGCACCGTGCTGAAGGTGGCAGCAAAGAAGCTCACCCTCTGGTCGCCCGACACGCCCAAGCTCTACGAGCTGCAGCTGACGCTGGGCCAGGAGACGCTGAAGGACGAGGTGGGATTCCGCACCATCGAGACGCGCGGCAAGCAGATCCTGCTCAACGGGCAGCCCATCTTCCTGCGGGGCGTCAGCATCCACGAGGAGAAGGCCAACGGAGGCGGGCGAGCCAACTCCGCCGACGATGCCCGCACGCTGCTCTCATGGGCTCGCGACCTGAACTGCAACTACGTCCGCCTGGCCCACTACCCGCACAACGAGTATGCCGTACGCGAGGCAGAGCGCATGGGCATCATGGTATGGAGCGAGATCCCCTGCTACTGGACCATCGCATGGACCAATCCCGCCACCTATGCCAACGCCGAGAGGCAGCTGACCGACATGATACGCCGCGACCAAAACCGCGCTAACGTCATCATCTGGAGCATCGCCAACGAGACGCCACACTCAGCCGAGCGCGACCAGTTCCTCAGCCGTCTGGCCCGCCACGCCCGCAGCCTCGACACCACACGCCTCATATCGATGGCAATGGAGGTGACGGGCGCCTCGAACTACAAGAACCGCCTGCAAGACAACATGCACGAGTATGTCGACGTGGTCAGCTTCAACCAATACATCGGCTGGTATCGCGACGTCAACGACGCTCCGAAGATGCAGTGGGAGATACCCTACGACAAGCCCGTCATCGTCAGCGAGTTCGGAGGCGGTGCAAAGTACGGACTCCACGGACCGAAGAACCAGCGATGGACGGAAGAGTTCCAGGCCAACCTCTATCGCGAGAACCTCGCCATGCTCGACAAGATCGAGGGTCTCGCAGGCACCACGCCCTGGATCCTGAAGGACTTCCGCTCGCCGCGACGCGTGCTCGACGGCATACAGGACTACTACAACCGCAAGGGCCTCTGCTCAGACAAGGGCGAGCGCAAGCAGGCCTTCGCCATCCTCCGCGACTGGTACGAGACAAAGAAATAACCCCCACAAAACAAAAAAGGTGAAATGAAGATAGGATTCGACAACGACAAATACCTACGCATACAGTCGGAACACATACGCGAGCGCATCGCGCAGTTCGACGGCAAGCTATACATGGAACTCGGAGGAAAGCTCTTCGACGACCACCACGCCTCACGCGTGCTCCCAGGCTTCAAGCCCGACTCGAAGCTGCGCATGCTGGCACAGCTGCGCGACTCCATCGAGATCGTCATCGTCGTCTCGGCAGAGGACATCGAGAAAAACAAGGTCAGAGCCGACCTCGGCATCACCTACGACGAGGACGTGCTGCGCCTCAGAGAGGAATTCCAGAAACGTGACTTCATGGTGGGAAGCGTCGTCATCACCCACTACAACGGGCAGCATGCCGCCGACCAATTCCGCCACCGCCTGGAGCGAATGGACATCCGCTCCTACATACACTACCCCATCGACGGCTACCCCCACAACGTGGAGCTCATCGCCAGCGACGACGGCTTCGGCAAGAACGACTACGTCGAGACATCGCGCGAACTCGTCATCGTCACCGCCCCTGGACCCGGCAGCGGAAAGATGGCAACGTGCCTCTCACAGCTGTACAACGAGAACAAGCGAGGCATACGCGCCGGCTATGCCAAGTTCGAGACGTTCCCCGTATGGAGCCTCCCGCTGAAGCACCCCGTCAACATCGCCTACGAGGCTGCCACGGCCGACCTCAACGACGTGAACATGATCGACCCCTTCCACCTCGAGGCCTACGGGAAGATAGCCGTCAACTACAACCGCGACATCGAGATATTCCCCGTCCTCAACACCCTCTTCGAAGGCATCTACGGAGGCAGCCCCTACAAGTCGCCTACCGACATGGGCGTCAACATGATTGGCTTCTGCATCAGCGACGACGAGGTGTGCTGCCAGGCATCGCGCGACGAGATTATCCGACGCTACTACACCGCCACCAACAAAATGGCCGACGGAGCCGACAACGAGCGGGAGGTGCAGAAGATCCTGATGCTCTTCAACCAGGCAAAGATCACCACCGCCTACCGCCGCGTCACCGTGGCCGCTGCCGCCAAGCAAGAGCTGACGGGCCATACCGCCGCTGCCATGGAGCTCAGCGACGGCACCATCATCACCGCCAAGTCGTCGCCACTGCTAGGCTGCAGCGCCGCCCTGCTGCTCAACGCCACGAAGCACCTGGCAGGCATCGACCACGAGACGAAGCTCATACCCCAGAGCCTGATAGAGCCCATACAGAAGACGAAGACGGAATTCCTCGGAGCCCGAAACCCACGCCTGCACACCGACGAGGTGCTCGTAGCCCTGAGCGTCCTCTCTCCTGAGGACGAGCAATGCCGACATGCGCTGGCCCAGCTGCCCCAGCTACGCGGCTGTCAGGTGCACTCGACAGTCATGCTGAGCGAGGTCGACCGCAAGATTTTCAAGAAGCTAGGCTGCGGACTAACCTGCGATCCCGTACGCAAGAAGCCGTAAGGTCACTGCTAAGCCGCAGCGGGTCAAGAGGTCACCACTTGACCCGACTATTTGTCGGGATGTAGTGGTCACTTATTACCATCATCAGGAGAATCAAGAACGTACTTGAGCCTTTGTTCCACCCCATGGAACAAGGCGCAGGTACGTATGTTAAGAGGGTGTGTCAAAATAGGCACACCCTCATCTGGTTGTCTGTCAGCGTCTGAAGGCGAAGTCCTGCAACGTGCAGAGCGACTGGCCTTTTACGTCGGATTGGAAGGTGAAGAAGAGGGCGTGCTTGCCTGCGAAAGTGCCCAGGGCGGGCAGGTCGACGGTGATTTCGGTGCTCTCCTGGGGCATGTCGGCCCGCAGGTCGACGGTGGCCAGGACGCTGCCTCCCTGCGACGTCCAGGGACGGTCGAGGAGTACGGTCAGCTGCCCGTCGACGCCCTGCGGGATGAGTCGCAGCAGGAGTGCTGCCTTGCTGCTGCCCTGCGTGGCGTCGAAGTTGAAATACTTGTAGCCGACGATGCTGCCATCGGTATTGTTCACCACGAAGTTGGTGTTCGAGCTGAGGTCGTAGGGTCGCTCGAAACGGTCGTCCTGGCCATAGTTCACGTCGACGTATGAGCCATAGAAGATGTTCTCGGGCCATGCATGCTCGGCAGTCTTCGGCCCAGTGTACCAGCAGGCGATGCCGGCCGAGTGTCGCTCCAGCGGATTGAGTCCTCCCAGGGCGAATCCTTCAGAGGTATACTCGCCCTCGGAGATGGTGACGCGTCCGCCGGCGCCCTGCTCCACTACGACGCTGATGGGAGCCACCATCGCCTGCCGGGCATACTCGTTGAGCCCCGTCTGACGGTGGTAGAAGACGTACCACTGTCCGCCCACCTGACAGATGCCGCCGTGGGTGTTGCCGCTGACGGTAGCCGTAGCGATGGTGTCGCCCTGCTCGTTGATGTCGCGGGCACGCCCGTCGATGATTGTCCCTCCGTAGGTCCAGGGTCCCAGCGGATGGTCGCTGTAGGCATAGGCCAGCGTGTAGTTGGTGTCGGGGAGGCCATACTCGCCGTCACGGGTCCACCGGCTGTAGACGAAGACATACTTGTCCTGAATCTTCCGTATTGACGATGCCTCGAAGAAGCGGAAGATGCCTTCCTGATGTCGTCCGCTGACCATATCCTCTACGACGGTCGTCCCCGGCTTCACGGTGGCCATCGTGGCGGGATCGAGCTCGGCGGCATAGGATCGCTCAAAGCCCCAATAGCCATAGACGCGTCCGTCGTCGTCGACAAAGACAGCAGGGTCGAAGCCCAGCACGCCCTCCGTCAGGTCAGGGTTCTGCTCGCTCCAGTTGCACACCTCGAACGGCCCGTCGGGCCTGCTGCTGCGCGCCACGAGGCCGTTGCGTCCTCCGGCCTGGTCGTTGGGATAGAGGTAGTAGGTCTTCTTGCCGTCGGCATCGGTGACGAGTGTGACGTCGGGGGCATAGAGCACGTCGGCCTTTCCCTCGGCGTCGAGGAGCTCTCCGCGGGCGTTCTTGTCGACGGAGAAGATGACGCCATCGTAGCGCCAGCGGGTGAGGCTGTCGACGCTGGCCGACCATACTACCTGGTCGCGACCGCAGTACTCGGTCTTCAGGTTGTCGTGCGATCCGTAGATGTAGACGCGATAGCGGCCTGGCTGGTCGGGGTCCTCAAAGACATAGGGCTCGCCGTCGGGTATGTGCTCCCACAGAGGCAGATAGGGGTTGCCGGGCGTGGTGAGCTCAGGGTCGGCGCCCTGCTGCTGGGCCGTGCAGGCTGCCATCATGGCAGCCATGATGGCAAGGGTTGCGGGGGTTCTCATATCACAGCTGGTATTCGTACATCACAAATGAATAGGGCTGCAGGTCGGCCTTGAACTTCTTCTGCGCCTTCATCGTCTCCTTCTGGGGGGCAATGGGCTGCTGGTCGAAGTTGTTCTCGTCGTCGGGCTTACCGCTGAGCGTGGTCTTCGTGACCGTCTTCTTCAGGGGGAAGCGCGACAGGTTGACGGTAGCAGTCTTCGCCTCGGCACTGGCGTTGCACAGCTTGACATAGAGGCGGCGGTCCTTCACGTTGAGCACGACGGACTGCCCGTAGTGGCTGTTCTCGACAGGCTGTACGACGCCCTTGGCATCGCCGTCGAACGTGACGCAGTCGCCATAGTAGTACTGTCCGCTGGACTGTCCGAACATCTGCTGCACGTAATAGCTGCAGGTGAGGAACGGGCGTTCGTTGTCGAAGTAGATGAGGTCGGGGTTCCAGTTGGTAGCATTCTTGCGGGCGAAGAGCGGAGCATAGCTGGTCATGCAGACCACATCGCCATTGCGCTCGACATGGAGCAGATAGAGACCCTCGGCCAAAGCATCGATGAGCTTCTTGTCCTTGGCAGCATACTCGCCGAGGTAGACCTTCGACTTGCGGTCGCGCGGATAATTGTCGTACTGTCGGCTCTTCAGGAAGTAGTCGCGCTGCTCGTAGTAGTGCTCGTCGATGATGGGCATCTGCAGCTCGTCGGCCAGCTTCCAGCCTGCCTCATAGTCGGGGTTGCCGGGGTGAGAGCCGGGGCCTGCGGTGCCCACGATGACGATCTCGGGGTGGGCCTCGCGTACCTTATTATATATGTAGCGGAAGCGCTCGATGAACTCTGGCGAGATCTTCTCCTCGTTGCCCAGTCCGAGATACTTCAGGTTGAAGGGCTTCGGGTGTCCGGCATCGGCACGCATCTTGGCCCACTTCGACTTGGCGGGATCGCCGTTGGCCCACTCGATGAGGTCGAGAGCGTCCTGCACCCACTCGTCCATCTCGTCCATGCGCACCACGTCCTGTGCCTGCGTGGGCCACATGTTCCAGCCGCCGTTGGTGCCTTGGCAGCTCACGCCGCAAGGCAGGATGGGCACGGGAGCCATGCCGAGATCTTCGCAGAACTGGAAGTACTCATAGTAGCCCAGTCCCATGCTCTGGTGGTAGCCCCAGGTGTTCTTCTGCTGTATGCGCTGATGGCGTGGTCCGATGGTGTTCTTCCAGCGATAGGTGTTCCAGAAACCGTCACCGCCACCGTGTACCACACAGCCACCGGGGAAGCGCATGAACTTCGGGTGAAGGTCGGCCAGAGCCTGTGCCAGATCCTTACGCAGGCCGTGACCCTTGTAAGTGTCCTGCGGCATGAGCGACACATCATCCAGATAGAGGTCGCCGTCGTTGAGCACCAGTATCTGCAAGGCGGCCTTCTTGCAGTCGGCATCGGGGGTGAGGGTGGCCTTGTACTCGCGCCAGTTCTCCTTGGCAACGAGCTTGCCGTCTTTCACCTGTGCTTTCTCGTGAGCGGTAATATCGAATGTGACATCAGCCAGCAGCTTCGGGTCTCTGCCCCAGCCCTGCGGCTCCACCAGGGCAACGCGCACCTGCTTGGCAGCACCGATGTTCGAGATGCGCATGGAGAAGTCGTAGCTGGCACCGGCCTTCACGGGCATGCCGTCGAAGCCGTCGTTCTGAAGGCCGTAGCCCTTCCATCCCTTGAAGTCGTGAAACTCGCGAGAGCGCTCCACGTGCAGCCACATCTGTGTCTGCGTGACAGGAGCCACGACGGTGCCGCCCATGTTGGAGGGAACGGCACTGACGATGGGCTGGATGAAGCCCAGCGAGTGACCCGGGCGGACAACCTTCCACGCGGTGGCGGGCCCCCATCCGTCCTTCTCGTTGGGGTTGTACTCGAACGAGCCGTTCTGCAGCAACTCAGCATAGAGTCCGCCGTCGGCCGACGACGAGATGTCCTCGAAGAAGATGCCGATCAGTTCGTCACTAATGGCCTTGCCGCCCTTGGGAGCCGACATGGGCCTCTGGGCACTGATGCCCATCGATGCTGCCAAGAAGGCAGCGCAAAGAGTCGTCTTTTTCATTTTATCACTAGGTTTTGATGGTTGTATTTTCTTCCGGTGTTAAGTGATGGCGACAAAGTTACACAAAAAAACTGACGTACACAAACGTTTACGTCAGTTTTTTTGTTCTCGGCTGCCGCCGGCTCAGAAAGTCATGCGGATCATGAAGCGGATGCCCTGCTTGTGGGCCGTCGGCAGATGGAGGTATCCGAATCGCCGGATATACTCTACGTGGACAATCTTCAGGATGTTATGAATGCCGGCCGAGAGTTCCCAATAGGGTTTCTTCGGATCCATGACGTAGGATCCCTCGGGGAAGTACATCAGGGTGGCGTCTCCGGCGTTCTGAGCCAGCGTGGGATTGTTCTTGTCGGAGAGATCGCCCCAGAGGCACTTCACCGAGAGCCATTCGCGCCACTTCAGCTTGCGCAACAGGGGTATTCGATTGAATATCTTTCCGTTGAGATCCCAGTTGAGCATGGCAGAGACATACCGGTCGTTGAGGAACTCCATGTTGTTGATCAGCGTGAAGGTGTAATCCTGCATGATATAGCTCAGGTTGGTCTCAGGCATGATGAGCAGGGGGAAGGGCACCTTGTTCCACTGTATGCCGCCCTTGACGATGAAGTCCATTTTTCCCCACGATTTCAGCCAGAAGCGCTTATAGATGCTTGCCTCGGTGAAGTTATAGGCATAGTCGCCGCCGAGGAAGTCTTTCAAGCCCATCGTGTGACTGATGGTGAAGACGGGCGAGTCGAGGTTGATGGGCAATCGGCGCTGCTTGGTGTTGATAAACGTCTCGCCAGGAGCAAAGCGCAACTCGCCCCGCAGTTCGGTGGTGCGGAATTTGGTGGAGGGTGAAGGGTTGAGGGCGGAGGGAGAATAGTCTTGCGGCGCAGAAAGGTGACCTTCCTCCACCTTCCACCCGTCACCCTCCACCATTTTGCTCAGGGGCACGAAGAACAGCTGGCCTGCGCCTTCGTTCTCCTCGCGCTTCAGCTGAACGGTGGTGCGGAAGCCCCAGTCCTCCTCGCGCTCGAAGGTGAGCGACTGGCGGTTGTAGAACATCATCTTGTCGACCTTTGCCCACTTCAGCGAGGTGAAGACGTTGTCCTTGTCGGTATGCATGAACTTGTCGGAGGGCGACATCACGTCGTAGGTCGACGAGAGCGTCAGCGTGCGCTTTGGAAACTCTCGGGGGAGATACTCCTTTTTATTGAACGAATAGATGAGGTCGCCCTTGTAGTAGGTCTTCTTCGAGTCCATGCCGTGAGCGATGTAGCCTGCGACAAAAAGGTTGGAGTCGAGGTTGGCAGTCGTCTGGGCAGAGAGGCGGAATCGGTAGCCGTCGACGAAGTTGTTGGTAATCATCGTGTTAATAGGCCCGATGTCGACCTTCGACGGGTGCTTGGGGTTGCCCGTCTCCACGAAGTTCTCGATGAAGGCTTTTGCCACGAAGAGGATGTAGTTGAAGCCCTTGATCTGCTCCAGGCCGTGCACAAAAGCATCCATGGAGCTCTCGCTGCGGGTGAGCTCCACCTGCCGGTACTGCGACCAGAACTCGTCGCCGCGCATCATTGCGTTGACGTCCTTCACCTCTTTCTTCTTGCCCTTGAACAGCTGTCGGGGCAGCTCGTCGAAGGCGTAATCGGTGAGGCGTGTATTGCGTATGACGGCAAACTGCGTGAGGAACGATGCCACCTTCAGCTCCGTGAACATATCGTCGACGGAGAGCACCCATTCGCCGTTGGGCAGCTTGCGAAACTCCTGCGTCACCTTCATGTTCTCGACGAAGTTCACGTCGGAGCGCTTGGGGATGGTCATTTCGCATCGCTTCACCTGATAGCTGGAGTCGGCCAGGATGAAGAGGTCGCCACGGAATCCGAAGTCCTGCTGGTTGTTGGGCAGGAAGGAGAGATGGAAGCAAAGGTCGTGGTCGACGTAGATGGTGTCCTGTATATAATAGCGGTAGAAGGCGATGGCATCGTCGCCGATGGGCGACGTGAAGGGATACTGAAGCAGGCGTATCTGATTGTCGTAGATATTGATGTCGGTGAAGACGTCCTTCATCAGCGTGGTAAGGATGTCGCCCGTCTGTATGAGGTCGTTGATGCCCTGGTTGTTCATACCCTTGATGATGGTCTTCTCGTCGTGCGGGTCCTTGCGGTAAATCTTCTGCGAGACGGTCTCGTCGACTGACAGCGGCAGGATGAGCTTATTGTTGTAGGGACATACCTCTATCTGGTTGATGAGCCATTGCTTCTTGCCGAACTTAGCCGAGTCAAGAAGCTGCGTCGTGACGTCGTTGAGCGCCAGCGTCAGCTTCTGGTACTTGTTGTACTGGTAGAAATCGTGATTTGAAAGGTCGGTCTGCTTACGTGCAGCAACTACCTTTCGCATCAGCTCGACGGCGGGGTTGTTCTTACGGCTGTAGCGTGAGCGTTTCGACTTGATGGTCACCTCGCTGAGCAGCTTGCTGTCGGGCTTCAGACGGATGCGCAGGTAGTGGGGCGTGCGGCTGTCGACGACAACCGTCTGCTGATGATAGCCGATGGCGCTGAACGTCAGAGCCCATCCATCGTGGCGGGCGATGCTGAAATGTCCGTCGACGTCGGATGCCACAGCCACACCATGCCCCCGATAGCTGCAGCTGGCAAACGAGATGGTGTCGCCCGTCTGCTCGTCGAGTATGTGCCCGGTGATGGTCTGAGCCTGGGCCGTAAGCCCAAGAAGCGCCAGCAGCGCAACGAGTATCGTCTTTATCTTCATATCTGAGGCTCCAATTCTGTGCACATCTTCTCGTGGCGATTGTGCATGTAATAATAGAGAGCCGCAAGGACGGTAATCTCGAAGAGAGGATAAATCCAAGGCTCGTCGACCAGGCAGCTGATGAAGAGCACGATGGCTCGGGTGTTGTGGGTCAGCGTATTGGTCATCCACATCAGGGGCAGGCTCTTCGAGCGGAATGTCTGGCGGAACGATGCCGGCATGTCAGCGGCACTAGGCCACTTGGCCTTCACCTTTCGGAAGAAGCGCTGGAACTGAGGGGTGTTCTTCTCCTGCTTGCGGCACCAGCCGATATAGAAATAGTGGAAGGCATAGTCCCAGAAATAACCTTTGTCGCCAACGGTGAAAGGTCCCCATTTGCGCTTGGGCATCGAGTCGAGCAGTTCCTGCTCACCCTTCGTGCTACTGAGCTCACTGCCCTCCTCGCCCTTAATAAAATAGAGGTGTATCTGACGGTAGTAGTCAGCCAGCTGACATTGGCGGGCATGCCAGTAGAAACCGGCGAAGGCACAGAGGACGAATCCCCAGAACGTCCAATGATAATCTGACTGGAAAGGCAGCGGCTGATTCCACAACCGAAGGGCAATGCCCAGATAGCAGAAGAAAAACCACACGTCGCTGGCAAGACCGTCGAGCATACGCCCGATGGCTGTCTTATGATTGGTCAGACGAGCCATCTGTCCGTCGGTAGAGTCGCAGAAGTTAGCCAGCATCAGCAGCACGACGCCACAAACGTTCCACCACAACTCGGTATGATAGAAGCAGAAGCCGGCACCTGCTCCGAGGAACATGGAGAGAATGGTGACGAAATTAGGGGTTACACCTATTTTAATCCACATTAAGGCAAACACGAGTCCTATCGGACGGGTGAAATAGACATCGAGTGTCTCCTCCGTATCGTTCGACTTGAACGATTCCTGTAGTAGTTGCTTAAAACTTTTATCCATTATCTTTCGTTCGTAAACCGAAAATCCACATCGGGTTTTCGGAGTGCAAAGTTAAGCATTTTATGCGACACATGGAATGTTTTACCGCTATATTTGTCTTTTTTTATCAAATGCTTTGCATGAATCAAGTTGTTTTAACCAAGTATTAGGTGAAAGATGTTTTTTTGAGGGAAAAAAGAGAAATCACTTGCCTATCCCGAAAAAAAGTCGTAACTTTGCCTGCGAAAGGAACTGTATCTTATGAAGCAGACGGACAAAAACATCATCATGATCACCGCCGGAGGCGTAGGTGAACGCTTCGGCAGCAGCGTGCCCAAGCAATATGTGGAGATCGACGGCCGTAAGGTCATAGCCTACGTCGTCGACGCATGCAAGCGTAGCCAACTTGCCGACGCCATCGTTGTCGTCGCCCACCCGAAATACCACGACGAGCTAAGAGCCGAGTTCGGAGTCGACGTCACAGCGAGCGGCCCGAAGCTAAACGTTACGAAACGTAACGGAATCGACTACATCCGCAGTCACAGCTCCTGCGAGAAGCTGATTGTTGCCGACGCCGTCAGGCCAACGATCGAGACGCACGTCTTAGACAAGTTCTTCAACCTGCTCGACGACTATGATGCCGTCGCCTGCGCCAGAAAGATCACCGACAGCCTGGGGCGCTACGGAGAGTGGATCGTCAACCGGGAAGAATATTTCACGCTGGCAGCCCCTGAGGCATTCCGCTTTAAGCTCATCGACGACCATTTCAAGGCTGACTCCCCCCTGACCGAGTCCATCCAGCAGCTGCCTCAGACGTCGAAGGTCTACCTCGACTTCAGCGTCCCCTATTACGACAAGCTCACCTACCCGGAAGATCTTGCAAAAATACAGTCCATCCTCCGACTGCAACACAAAATAAAGAACGCATAGAAAGAAAATCGCCTTTTTCCTTTCATTTCTCTTACTTATTTCGTAACTTTGCACACTGTATTCTACAACAACGATAATGGAACAAGAATTTGAGATTATCGCCAAGACATTCATGGGGCTCGAGCCCGTCTTGGCGAAGGAACTGACCCAACTGGGAGCCAACAACGTAGAAATCGGCAGACGCATGGTGTCGTTCACTGGCGACAAGGAAATGATGTATCGTGCTAACTTCCATCTGCATACGGCAATCAAGATCCTCAAGCCTATCAGTCATTTCGTGGCTCGTAGTGCTGACGACGTCTATGAGGAAATCAAGAAAATTGACTGGACAACCTACCTCGACGGCGAACGCACATTCGCTGTCGACGCAGTGGTCTTCTCGGAGGAGTTTCGCCATTCGAAGTTCGTCAGCTACAAGGTGAAGGACGCCATTGTCGACCAGCTGCGCGAAAAGACGGGCAAGCGTCCGAACATTTCAGTCAGCAATCCCGACCTTCGGCTGCACATCCATATCGCTGAGGACAAATGCACGCTCTGCCTCGATTCCAGCGGCGAGAGCCTCCATCGCCGCGGCTACCGCCAGGAAAGTGTCGACGCGCCCATCAACGAAGTTCTCGCTGCAGGCATCATCCTCATGACCGGATGGCAAGGCGAGACCGACTTCATCGACCCGATGTGTGGCAGCGGAACGTTCCTTATCGAGGCAGCACTCATTGCACGCAACATGGCACCAGGACTCTTCCGCAAGGAATATGCCTTCGAGAAGTGGCCAGACTTTGATGCCGACCTCTTCGACAGCATCTATAACGACGACTCGCAAGAGCGTGAGTTCCATCACCACATCTACGGATACGACATCGATTTCAAAGCCGTCAATACCGCCCGTATGAACGTGAAGGCTGCCGGACTGTCGGATTGCATCACCATCACCCAGCAAGACTTCAAGGATTTCATGCAGCCCGAGGAAAAGGCCATTATCGTCACCAACCCACCCTACGGCGAGCGCATATCGACACCCGACCTGCTAGGCACCTACCGCATGATCGGCGAACGGCTGAAGCACCAGTTCATGGGCAACGATGCCTGGATACTCTCCTACCGCGAGGAGTGCTTCGAGCAGATAGGGCTGAAGCCCTCTATCAAGATACCCCTCTACAACGGGTCGCTGGAGTGCGAGTTGCGCAAGTATCAGATGTTCGACGGCAAGATGAAGCAGTTCCGCAGCGAGGGAGGCAGCGTGAAGACTGACGAGGAGAAGCGGCAGATGGCTCAGACCCACCGATTCAAGAAGGAGCGCGAGTTCAAGCAGCGCCTCACCGAGCAGGAGGAAAACGAAGAAGGCGACATCCGATCCTTCACCTTCCACCGCCACGAGATAGGCGGCGAGCGCAGCATGAAGGGCGAGCGCAAGCCACGCTTCAGCCGCGAGTCCCGCGACTCAGAATATTCCGAGAAATCGGGAAAGCCAGGATATGCCGGCAAGTCTGGGAAGTCTGGCTTCTCAGGAAAGTCCGGGAAGCCTGGGAAGACTGGTTTCTCCAGCGCGCCCAGAGAGAGCAAGAACCGCGGCGGTCACGAGCGTTTCGACCGTCAAGGCGGAGGAAAGCGTAACAACAAACGATTCAACCGCGATGAAGACTAAAATCATATTCGCCACCCTGTTGGCACTACTGCTATCAACACCCATGAATGCCCAGCAGAAGCTCTTCACACTCGAAGACCTCAACTTCGGTGGACGTAACTATCATAACCTGCGCCCGCAGAACATGTTCCTCACTTGGTGGGGCGACCAGCTGGTGCAAACCGACGTCGAGGAATGCAACATCATCGATACCAAGACAGGCAAGAAGACCAAGCTCTTCACCCTCGACGAGATCAACAAATGGATTGAAACTGACGACGACCATCAGCAAGTGAGACAGCTCACGTCGGCAACATTCCCATACGCCGATCAACCCATTGTGGACGTAGCGAGCCTGGCAGGGCACACGCTCATCGACTTCAAGCAGAAGAAAGTGGTCTGGCAAGGCAGCAACAACGGAGACTGGACCCCACAATCGAAAGCCACAGCCTTTCTCAGAAACCATCAACTCTACGTGGCTGATGCTGAGGGACACGAGCACCAGCTCACCACCGACGGCTCGCGCGAGATTGTCTACGGGCAGAGCGTCCATCGCGACGAGTTCGGCATCAGCGAGGGAACATTCTGGAGTCCTGACGGCCAGCGGCTTGCCTTCTACCGCATGGACCAGTCGATGGTCACCGACTATCCACAGGTCGACATTCCTCTCCTACCAAGAGGAGGATGGTCGAAGACTGACGGAAGAAGCGCCCCCATCGCCCAACTACGACCCGACAAATACCCAATGACGGGCACCAACACCCACGTCGTCACCATCGGCGTCTACGACCTGCAAACGCAAAAGACCATCTACCTAAAAACCCCCGCCGTCGAGTATGCTGCGATGCCATCGCAGCCCCAATCCCCCTGCTACTTCACCAACATCGCCTTCTCGCCCGACTCCCGCCACATTTTCGTACAGGAGCTTAACCGCGACCAGAACGACTGTCGGCTCGTCAGCTATGACGCGCAGACAGGAGCCCGTGAGTACGAGCTTTGCCGTGAGACCAACGACAAGTACGTCGAGCCCTTACACCCCATACAGTTCCTGCCCTGGAACAGCAACCAATTCATCCTGCAGAGCCAAAAGGACGGCTACAACCACCTCTACCTCTACAGCATCAAGGGCGAATGCATCAAGCAGCTCACCAGTGGGCCCTGGGTGGTAATGGACGTTATTGGATTCGACCAAAAGACGAAAAGCATCATTATCGCCAGCAACGAGAAGCACCCCCTGCAGCGCAACATCTATGCCGTCGACGCCTGGACGGGCAAGCGTACGCCACTCGACAACGGCGAAGGCATCCATCGTGCTGTCCTCTCAGCATCAGGCGCCCAGTTCTACGACAAGTGGCAGACGCCCACACAGCCCAATATCATAGATGTGGTAACGACCAAAAACGCGAAGAGCCGCCGGCTCCTCACAGCCGAAGACCCGTGGAAGGATTATATCGTGCCGCAATACGAATGCGGAACGCTGAAGGCTGCCGACGGTCAGACGGACCTCTATTGGCGCATGGTGAAGCCCCACGACTTCGACCCATCGAAGAAGTATCCCACCGTCGTCTACGTCTATGGCGGGCCCCATGCCCACAACGTCGATGCCTCCTGGCATTGGGCCAGCCGATCGTGGGAGACTTACATGGCGCAGAAAGGCTACATCGTCTTCATCCTCGACAACCGAGGATCGGAGAACCGCGGACGCGACTTTGAGCAGGCCACATTCCGCCAGCTCGGACAGGTGGAGATGAAGGACCAGATGAAGGGAGTGGACTTCCTTCGCACGCTGCCCTACGTCGACATCCAGCGACTGGGCGTACACGGATGGAGCTATGGAGGCTACATGACCATCTCGCTCATGACGAACTATCCTGACGTGTTCAAGGTGGGCGTAGCAGGAGGGCCTGTCATCGACTGGCACTGGTACGAGGTGATGTACGGCGAGCGCTACATGGACACACCACAGCAGAACCCAGAGGGCTACGCCAAGACGACCCTCACAGCAAAGGCGAAGGACTTGAAGGGGAAGCTGCAAATCATCATCGGCTACAACGATGCTACCGTCGTTCCTCAGCATGCCCTGTCGTTCCTCAAAGCCTGTGTCGAAGCTGGCACGCAACCCGACTTCTTTGTCTATCCTGGCGAGGAACACAACATGCGAGGACACGCCAGCGTCCATCTCCACGAGCGCATCACCCAGTATTTTGAGGACTACCTAAGGTGAGTTTGGAGTTTGGAGTTTGGAGTTCGGAGTTTGGAGTTAAGAATTGGACTTGATGACTTTAAAAGAATTCTTCAATGGCGACCGCTTCGCCGTGCTGGCAGGCTGCGAGTTGCTCGAGATACGCGAAGGCTACGCCCGCGCCTCAATGACTGTCAGCGAGGAACACCTTAACGGAGGCGGATTCTGCCAGGGAGGAGCACTCTTCACCCTCGCCGACCTTGCTTTCGCGGCAGCAGTGAACAGCCATCTCGTGCTCACCGTCTCCACCAGTTCCAACATCACGTACTTCCGCTCCGTACCCCTTGGTGCCACTGTCTATGCTGAAGCCACCGAGCTCGTCGATCACCCCCGCATGCCCTACGCCGAGGTACGCATCACGGACGACGAAGGCAGGCTGGTGGCTATCTTCACCTCCAGCGGCTATCGCAAGCAGGATCGCCACATTGAACTCGGCTGAGGTCAGCAAAGAGGCTGTCCTAGTACAACTTCCGCGGCACTTTTGTTCAACAAGAGTGCCGCGGAAGCTATACTAGAAGGCTGTCGGAGTAGTACAAAAGTGCTGCGATAGCTAAACAGGTAGCCGTAGGGCATCGTTTTTGCCGCTACATCGCTATCAGCGAGATGGCGAAGCCGCCACCGGGAGCCTCCTTGAGCTTAAGGGTCTGCCCTACCTTGACAGTCTTCTTCGTGATGACATAGGCCTGGGGATTGCTCTCGTAGTGGGCATCGGGAGCATCGGCATAGATCGTGCAGGCATACTTCTTGTCCTTGTCGAGGAAGTCGAGCTTGAGGGTGGTCTGATGACCGTTCTCGTCGCACTTGCCTCCAACGAACCAGTTGTCGGTACCCTTACCCTTACGGGCTACGGTGATGTAGTCGGCAGGCTCTGCCTCAAGATAGATACTCTCGTCCCAGTCGCAGGGGACATCGCGGATGAACTGGAAGGCATCGTCGAAACGCTCGTAGTGCTCAGGCAGGTCGGCAGCCATCTGCAGCGGCGAGTACATCGTCAGATAGAGGGCCAGGGAGCCGGCAATGGTGATGCGAGCCCACGATGTGTTGTCGCTCCACTCCGAGAGTCGGGTGACAAAGATACCTGGCGTATAGTCCATCGGACCGCCTTGCAGGCGTGTGAAAGGCAGGATGCAGGTGTGGTCGGGGCGTGATCCTCCGAAGGCCTCGTACTCAGTGCCTCGTGCCGACTCATTGCCCACGAGGTTGGGATAGGTGCGGCAGAGTCCCGTAGGGCGTGTTGCCTCGTGGGCGTTAACCATAATGTGGTGCTTGGCTGCTTCCTTGACAACGTAGAGGTAGTGGTTGTTCATCGACTGCGAATAGTGGTGGTCGCCACGTGGTATGATGTCGCCTACGTAGCCCGTCTTCACGGCATCATAGCCGTAGCGGTTCATCAGCTGGAATGCCTTTTCCATGTGCCGCTCGTAATTCTGAGCCGACGACGACGTCTCGTGATGCATCAGCAGTTTCACGCCCTTGGAGTGGGCATAGCGGTTGAGCATCTCGATGTCGAAATCAGGATAAGGCGTCTGGAAATCGAAGACATCGCGCTTCCACATGTTTGCCCAGTCCTCCCAACCGACGTTCCACCCTTCGACGAGCACTTCGTCAAGCCCGTTCTTGGCAGCAAAGTCAATGTAGCGTTTCACCTTCTCGTTGTTGGCACCATGGCGTCCGTTGGGCTTTGCCTTCGCGTAGTTGACGACTGTCGTCTTTGCATTGGGGAAGGCGTCGCCTTCGAGCTTGATACTAGGAAATTCGTCAGTATAGTTCCACGACGACTTGCCGACAATCATCTCCCACCATACGCCGCAGTACTTCGTCGGGTGAATCCAGCTGACATCGTCCAGCGCGCAGGGCTCATTGAGGTTCAGTATAAGGTTTGAGGAGAGCATGTCGCGAGCGTCGTCAGAGACCATCACCGTGCGCCAAGGTGTTGAGCAGGGCGTCTGCATAGCTCCCTTCAAGCCAGTGGCATCGGGCGTAAGGTGACTGACGAAGGTGAACGGCTTGGGCAGCGGATATGCTGACGGCTGAGGTGCTGGCGTGTAGGCGTTGCTGCTACCCTCGAGCTTGGTGGTGAGGGCCTTTGTCTGACTGTCGACAAGTTCGAGGTGCATGGTAGCATAGTCAGCGCAGGCAGCTTCATGAATGTTGATGTACAGTCCGTCCTGGCTCTTCATCTGCAACGATGTCTGCACGCCTGTCGGCGAGAAGACGGCTACAGAGGAATTGCCCCAGTTGACGGCCTGCTGCATACGCTCGCGAATCTCGGAGAGGCGTGTCTGCTGCGTCTCCTGTTCCTGCGTGTCGTAGTCACCGGGTAGCCACCATGCCATATGGTCGCCAGCCATGGCAAACTCGGTACGCTCTTCCTTGATGAGGAAATAGTTCAGTTCTTTCTGCTGCGGGAACTCATAGCGCAGCCCCATGCCATCGTCGTAGACGCGGAAACGGATAATGATCGTGCGCTCATGGAAACGGAGATCCTGCCCGATGGCACCCGTCTGCGTGGCTGAGGTGATCTTCTGCCACTCGCGCTTCAGCGTGACGGCGAGCTCGCGGTAGTGGTTGCGGATGTCGCGCGTCTCGCCCCATACGGGCTGCCACGTCTCGTCGAACTCCGACGTCTGCTCGTCGACGATGGTGAAACGGTCCATGAGGTCCGTCTCGTCCATCCCTGCCGACGCATGCTTGTCGCGGGCTAGCTCCAGCCCCAGGTGTGACGGCAACACCACGGGGCGCTCCTTGTAGGTCATCTCGTAAGTAGGACGACCGTCGCCGTCGGTATAGAACTTCACGCGGACGTTGCCGTTGGGCGACGTCACTTCACCTGCCTGAGCGAGCAGAGGCATCAGCAGCAGGCTCATCATCCAATTTTTCTTCTTCATAACGATATAGCTCTTGTATTTTGGCGCAAAGATAACCATAATAATTGGTCTGCACAATGAAAGGCTAAAAAAAATCTCTGTATCGTTGTGATAACGATTGCAACAATAACCGACATTTGTAACAAAAAGAAAAGAAAAAGACACATCAAAATATGGGTAATTGCGTTTCTGTTCGTAACTTTGCATTCTGAAATCTATAAACCAAAGTACATCGAAGCAATGAGAAAAACGATTCTTGCATGCCTAGCCTGCCTGGCTGTCGTGGCCATGAGAGCCGACGACTACGAAACCCTCCACATGGAGAAGATCCAGAACCCAATGATTTGGGCCGACTGCCCTGACCCCGACGTCATACGCGTGGGCGACACGTTCTACATGGTGACGACGACCATGCACCTCATGCCCGGAGCACCCGTGATGGCGTCGAAAGACCTGAAGAACTGGCAGACTGTCGGGTACATCTTCGACCGTCTGACAGACTCTCCGAAATACGACCTGCTGGAGGGTACCGCTTACGGACGCGGGCAATGGGCCACCTCGCTGAAATACCATAACGGCAAATTCTACGCCCTGTTGGCACCCAACGAACGCGGCAAAATGGGCGACACCTATATCTTCACAGCCGACAAGGCTGAGGGTCCATGGACAATTGTCTCACGTATGCGCCACTTCCACGACTGCTCGTTGTTCTTCGACGACGACGGACGCGTTTATGTCGTCTATGGCACTGGCGAGCTGATGGAGCTCAAGAGCGATCTTTCTGACGTCATCGAAGGCACCCACCAGCAGATTTTCAAGCGTGAGAGCGACGAGACAGGGCTGCTCGAGGGTAGCCGTATGATCAAGCACAACGGGCGCTACTACCTGCTGATGATCTCTCACGTCTATGCCCCGGGGCGCCACCGCCGCGAGGTGTGCTACCGTGCCGACGACATCCACGGACCTTACGAGAAGCAGGTGATCCTAGAGAGCGAGTTCGGCGGATTCTCCTACGAGGCACAAGGCACCATCGTTGACTCGCCTGACGGCGACTGGTACGGCATCATCTTCCAGGATCGAGGCGGCGTGGGCCGCGTACCGACCCTGATGCCTTGCCGCTGGATCAACGGATGGCCTATGCTTGGCGACGTCAACGGGAAAGTGCCCGAGACGATGCTGCCCTACAAGAGCGGCGAGCCGACGACGGGCATCGTCTGCGCCGACGACTTCTCAGAGCCGAAGCTGGGACTGCATTGGCAATGGAACCACAACCCGCAGGACAACGCCTGGTCACTGAGCGAGCGCGAGGGATTCCTGCGCCTGAAGACCTGCCGCGTCGTCAGCAGCCTCTACCTAGCGCCCAATACGCTGACGCAACGTATGGAGGGCCCCCTATGTAGCGGAGCCATCGTGATGGACCTCACGAAGATGAAGGACGGCGACTGCGCCGGCCTGGCTGCCTTCAACAGCGAAACGGGCGCACTCGTCGTCAAGCGGCAAGGGAAAAAGTTCACCCTCGAGATGAGCGAGATGAGCTGTCAGCTCTCCGACCGCGACAAGGAGGTCACCAACGTCGAAGAAAAGACTATCGAGAGCATCGAGCTCAAGGGCCTCAAGACACCACGCATCTGGCTGCGCATCGATGCCGACTTCCGCCCGAACGGGCGAGGCGGCGGCACCGATGCGGCCAACTTCTACTACAGTCTCGACGGCGCGCAATGGTTGCAGCTGGGCACCCGCGACTACCGTCTCCGCTTCGACTGGCGCCGCTTCTTCATGGGCTCTAAGTTTGGCATCTTCTGCTACGCCACGAAGAAGGTCGGCGGTTGGGTTGACGTCGACGAGTTCCACTATTCGAAGAACTAGCCGAGCTAGCCCCAGCTAGCGCGAAGGGCTAGTTGCGCGGTGCATTTTCAGCCTTCACCTTCTTCATCTTAATACGCCGAGCCGACTCCTGGTACAGCCAGGGGCGCTCGTCGTATGTAAGCGACCTGAGGCTGACGTTGCGCAGGCGGATATTCTCGGCATGACTGATCGAGAATCCCCAGGCAGGCTGCAAGCCGTGGGCTGAGGGCTCAGGATAGTTTATCTCCCCCCGCTGGGGCTGCGATGCGTTGGCGGGCTTGTAGAAGAAGGGATTAGAGCCCCGCTGCTGACGAACGTCGTCGAGGGTGACGCCTCCGCGGAAGGTCACCTGGAGGTTCTCGATGACGACATCGCGCACGGGATGCCCCTCTATGCCCGCTATCAGACAGGCATAGCGGCTGTCGGCATCGCTACAGCTGACATTGCGGATGCGGATATTGCTCACCGACGAGGGCGGCAGCTCCTTGGGTCCTCGCATGCGCGCGCCCAAGCGTATATAAATAGGTGAATTGCAGATATCCGTCATCGTCAGGTCACTCACGTCAATATCTGTCATCTCAGCCCCGTCGACAGTCTCCAGCGCCAGTCCTCTGCAATGCTTGAACGTACAGCGCCGTATGGTGATATGCCGGAAGCCCCCATTACTCTCTGTACCCAGCTTGATGCGCCCTGTGGGGCCGTCGCCGTCAGGGGCACGCAGGCTGTTCGTCGTGAAAGTGCCGTCGATGAGCGACCCCACGTCGTAGCCTGTCACCTGGCAGTCCTCGATGAGCACGTGCTCTGTTGGCTTGGGGCGTCCAAGGGCATAAGAGCACTTCAGCACGATGGCATCGTCGTTGATGGTGTTCACCTTACAGTTGCGGACGACGACCCGCTCACAGCAGTCGATGTCGAAGCCGTCGCGATTGGTGTCGCATGTGACGCCCTCGATCAGCAAGTCGTCGACTCCCGTCAGCAACAGAGCGAAGTGTCCGCAGGAGAGGAAGCTGACGTCGCGGATGGTCACGTTCCTACAGTCGCGTAGCGCCAGCGCTTTGTTGGCTTCAGTCTGCCCAGAGGCAGTACGCCGCTGTCCGCCCCGTGTGAGCACTTCCGTCCCGTCGATCATCCCACGCCCCTCGATCACTAGGTCGTGGAGGTTCTCGCCCCAGAGCAGCGAGTTGTGCCAATGGCTGTGTCCGAAGTCCTGATAGTTCGACTCGTTGGGTTCCGCCGCGTCATAGCCCTGCGTCTCTGTGACGGGAGCTGCCTTCAGCACGGCACCCTGCTCCAGTCGGAGAGTGATGCCGCTCTTCAGATGGACAGAGTAGCACAGAAAGGTTCCCTCGCGAAGCACCACCACCGATCCGCCGCCGTCGGCAGCAGCCCGTTCTATGGCAGCGTTGATGGCAGGCGAGTCGATATGCTTCCCATCGCCAAGTGCTCCAAAGTCCTTGACGTCATACACAGCGGCCAGCACGCTACCGATCGTTGTCAGAAGGATATATAAGGAGCATGCTATTCGTTTCATAGGCAATCAGTCGTATGGAGTGTTTGAAGGATTTTTCAAGTCGCGCACGCATACCTCCCACACCTTGCAGCAGCGTGCACCTCCGTCAGGTCCGTCGACGGTGAGCGTGACTACGTAGTGGGCATTGTCGCGCGCGTAAGTATGCACGGGATGCTGCTCCGTGGAGGTTGTCCCGTCGCCAAAGTCCCAATGCCAGGAGGTGACGCGCCCATAGCTCTGATCACGGAAGCAGACGGTACGCGTGTCGGGTACGATGGTGAATGTCCAGTCGCACTCCACCTTCTTCCTGAACTGCGGTTCGAGAGGCATCAGCGTGAAGAGGCGCTGCATGGATGCATTGCCGAACATGCGATGATGCTTCGAGAGGTTCCAGAAGCCGTTGTTGCCTTCGCCGCCGTCGTAGTCGATGACCGCCCAGCTGAGTCCGATTTTCTTGTTCACCCACAGGCGGCTCTCCGTCGATTTCTCAGGTCCCTCAGGACTGGCGAAGTCGAACGGTGTGATGTAGAACTCCATCCTCAGGCGCCCACTCTGTCCGTGGCAGAACTTGAAGTCGTAGGCATAGTTGGCGTAGGGCAGGTACTTCAGCCATTGCTGCGGTCCCCATACCATCGTCCACGACTTGCCCTCTGTTGGCGGTGTCATGATGTGGTAGTTCTGGGCGTGGATGTTCTGAAACTCGAAGAACGACTCCATGCGGGTCTTCACTTCAGAGTTCAGGCGGAACTCATCCGTATGCGGCCCGCCAGAAAGGTCGGCGTCGACGACAATCTCGTAGGTATCGTTGCGCAGGCTCAGCTGGTCGAAGTCCCAGAAGTCGTCGTAGGCGTCGTAGAGGAAGTATAGCCTGTTAAGGCCTTCCACCCACCCCACTTTCACCTTGATATCGAGTGTCTGGCGATTGATGCCCTTATGCTTCCCGCTGTCGTCCCACATCTCGTCGATGCCTACCGTATAGCTCTCGGGCACGATGTCCCAGTCCTCAAAGCTGCCGTCGATGCGCGGTATGGCATTACGCGGAAACTGGAACACCTTGAAGCCTGGCTCGCGCACCTGGACGTCGCCCTGTGCCCACGACGAGGCACAGGCAGCGACCACCAGTATACTGAATAATAGTCTTTTCATAATCTCAACAATAAACAAGAGTCTCAAGCAAAAGTCTCTCAACTATAAACAGGAGTCTCAAGCAAAAGTCTCTCAACTCTCATCTCTCAACTCTCAACTCTCATCTCTCAACTCTCAACTCTCATCTCTCAACTCTCAACTCTCA
>CAMNHM010000012.1 GCA_946539475.1 uncultured Prevotellaceae bacterium
ACCCCATCGAGCACATCGAGAAGATTGCCAAGAAGGTGAACGGCAAGAGCGCCGGCCCCGACGCCCAGAACGTCATCTTCCTCTCGGCCGATGCCTTCGGCGTGCTGCCTCCCGTGAGCATCCTCACCCCCGAGCAGACGAAGTACTACTTCCTGAGCGGCTTCACCGCTAAGCTCGCCGGAACAGAGCGCGGCATCACCGAGCCCACGCCCACCTTCAGCGCCTGCTTCGGCCAGGCCTTCCTGGAGCTGCACCCCACGAAGTATGCTGAGGAGCTGGTGAAGAAGATGGAGAAGAGCGGCGCAAAGGCCTACCTCGTGAACACCGGCTGGAACGGCACCGGCAAGCGCATCTCGATCAAGGATACGCGTGGCATCATCGACGCCATCCTTGGCGGCGCCATCCTGAAGGCTCCCACGAAGAAGATTCCTTACTTCGACTTCGAAGTGCCCACACAGCTCGACGGCGTGGCATGGGGCATCCTCGATCCTCGCGACACCTATCAGGATCGCAACCTCTGGGACGAGAAGGCTCGCGACCTCGCAGCCCGCTTCATCAAGAACTTCAAGAAGTACGAAGGCAATGAGGCCGGTAAGGCTCTCGTCGCCGCAGGTCCGAAGCTCTAAACGCTTGAGACGCATCATAAGAAAAGCTGGAAGTTATCGCTTCCAGCTTTTTTTTGGTCGGGGAAATCCAATGCCTTCGGAGCGCTCTTCCGATGCCTTCGAAACGCTCTTCCAAAGCCTTCGGAGCGTTCGTCCGATACGTTCGGAGCGCTCGTCCGTAGGGCACGGAGCGTATTGCCCATACGGCTTAAGCCACACTAAAACTTGCTATCGGCAACAGCAAAACCACTGCCGATGGAGGAGAGGTGGTCTTCACTGGCTGAATTGTAAAGTTTTTTACCATCGTCTGCAATGAGGCGAAACAGTATTTTTATAGAAAAACTGCAAAAACACCTCACCTCCTCCCTAAATCTCTCGGAAGTCCTTTGCAGAAAGGAGGTTTGAGAAGGGAGGTGCTGCACAAACACCTCCCTGACACCTCCCCCTACACCCCTAAAAAAAGGCATCCGTTCGACTCTTCTGCCAGAAGTCGAAGGGAGCATCCTCTCTTATGCCTAACATAAATGTCAAACAATTTCTTCGCACCGGAAGGCGCTGCAGGTGAAAGTCTCAGGGAGGTGTCAGGGAGGTGTTGCGCAAACACCTCCCTCTCTGAAACACCTTTGTAGAAAGGCGTTTCGAGAGATTTAGGGAGGTGAGGAGGTGTTTTTGCGATTTCTCTTGTTTTTATTGTCCTCTGGCGCAAAAAACCCTTGTTTACTGCTAAAAAAAAGTAAAAGGTGCAGTTATTACGAAACTTTCAGCTAACTTTGCACTCCAAATCGTAACTGTGCGAAGGGCATCGGCAGATGCTCTGCGCATTAAAGACGTAAAGAGAGACAGACATGAGCCTAACAGGAATAGCACGACACTTCTTCGCCCCCCGCTGGCGCGAGCTGGAGCGTCATATCAACGAAGCTGAGCAGCTGCAGCGCGAGGTGCTCTCACGACTTATCGATCGTGCGAAAGACACGGAATACGGTCGCTATCATCATTTTGCCGACATGAAGACCTACGAGGACTTCGTCAGGTACTGCCCCGTGAACACCTACGAGGAACTTAAAGGGCAGATCGACCGCATGCGCCGCGGCGAGGAGGACATCCTCTGGCCTGGGCGCGTGAAGTGGTATGCCAAGTCGAGCGGCACGACGAACGACAAGTCGAAGTTCATCCCCGTGTCGAAAGAAGGCCTGAAGCGCCTGCACTATCGCGGCGGCACCGACGTGGTGGCACTCTACCTGAGGAACAATGCCAAGAGCCGCATGTTCGACGGACGCGGACTGATTCTCGGCGGTAGTCACCAGCCTAACTACAACCTGCCGGGCTCGCTGGTGGGCGACCTCAGCGCCATCCTCATCGAGAACATCAACCCGCTGGTGAACCTCGTGCGCGTACCTTCTAAAGAAACGGCCCTGCTGAGCGACTTCGAGGAGAAGCGCGACCGCATCGCCCGCGAGGCCATGACGAAGAACGTGACCAACCTCTCCGGCGTGCCCTCGTGGATGCTCTCCGTGCTGAACCGCGTGATGGAGCTCTCGGGCAAGGAGCACCTCGAAGAGGTATGGCCCAACCTGGAAGTGTTCTTCCACGGAGGCGTCGCCTTCACCCCCTATCGCGAGCAGTACAAGCAGCTCATCACCTCGCCTCGCATGCACTATATGGAGACCTACAATGCCTCGGAAGGATTCTTTGGCATTCAGGACGACCCGCTGGAAAAGTCGATGCTGCTGATGCTCGACTACGACTGCTTCTACGAGTTTCAGGAGTTGAGAGTTGAGAGTTCAGAGTTGAGAGACGTTAGTTCTTCCGACAAGTCAAATGTCTCTCAACTCTCAACCTTTAACCCTCAACCCGTCGTGCCCATCTGGGGTGTGGAGAAGGGCAAGAACTACGCGATGCTCATCTCTACGTCGTGCGGACTATGGCGATACATGATCGGCGACACGGTGCAGTTCACCAGTACAAACCCCTACAGGTTCATCATCTCCGGGCGTACGAAGAGCTTCATCAACGCCTTTGGCGAGGAGCTCATCGTCGACAACGCCGAGCAGGGGCTGGCCTACGCCTGCCAGCAGACGGGTGCCCAGGTGCTGGAGTACACGGCAGCCCCCGTCTTCATGGATGCCCAGGCGAAGTGCCGCCACCAGTGGGTGATCGAGTTCTCCACGCCCCCCGACGACCTGCAGCGCTTTGCACGCCTGCTCGACGCCCGACTGCAGGAGGTGAACAGCGACTACGAGGCGAAGCGCTACAAGGACATCACCCTGCAACACCTGGAGGTGGTCGTGGCCCGCAAGGGCTTGTTCAACGACTGGCTCAAGCAGAAGGGCAAGCTTGGCGGGCAGCATAAGGTGCCCCGCCTCTCCAACAGCCGCGAGCATATCGAAGAGCTGCTCGTGTTAAATGAGAAATGAGAAATGAGGAATGAGAAATGAGGAATGAGAAATGAAGAATGAGAAACGGACTGGCATCATGATGTGCGCTGCAAATTATCTGAGAAAGAAGGTGGGAATGCTGGCAACGGCATTTCTCATCTCTCATTTCTCATTTCTCATTTCCTCATGCGCCCGCATGGGCAACCCCGATGGCGGCTGGTACGACGACACCCCGCCACGAGTCGTCAGTGCGTCGCCCGCCGAGGGCAGTGTGAACGTGCAGTCGAAACAGGCGGTCATCAACTTCAATGAATTCATCAAGATTGAGAACGCCAACGAGAAGGTCATCGTCTCGCCCCCGCAGCTCGAACAAGCCGAGATTCAGGCACAGGGCAAGCGCATCGTCGTCAAGCTGAACGACGACCTGAAGGAGAACACCACCTATACCGTCGACTTCAGCGATGCCATCGCCGACAACAATGAGGGCAACCCCATGGGTCACTATACCTACAGCTTCTCCACGGGCGACCATATCGACACGCTCGAGGTGTCGGGCTACGTGCTCAACGCTGAGGACCTGGAGCCCGTCAAGGGCATGCTCGTAGGACTCTATCCCTACGATGCCCACGACAGCGTGTTCCATAAAGAGGCGATGATGCGCGTCTCGCGCACCAACGGCAGCGGACGCTTCATCATCAAGGGCGTGGCGCCCGGCAGCTACCGCACCTATGCCCTGAACGATGCCGACGGCGATTTCGTCTTCGGGCAGAAGAGCGAGGCAGTGGCGTACTCGCGCGAGGAGGTCGTTCCATCATGGAAACCCGACACCCGTCAGGACACCGTCTGGCGCGACTCGCTGCACATCAGCAACATCCTGCAGGTGCCCTACACCCACTTCCTGCCCGACGACATCACCCTGCTGAGCTTCCAAGAGCCGCAGACCGACCGCTATCTGATAAAGTCGGAGCGACCCTCGCCTGAGAAGATAGGGCTCTACTTCAGCTACGGCCACGACTCGCTGCCAAAGCTGAAGACCACCGGCTTCGCCTGGGAGAGGTATCTCCTCACGGAGGCTTCGGAGCATCGCGACACCATCTTCTACTGGATTACCGACAGTCTCGCCATCAATATCGACACCCTGACCGCCGAGGTGCGCTTCATGGGCACCGACACCCTGGGCAAGCTCACTGAGCAGGTCGACACCCTCACGTTCCTGCCCAAGGTGGGCTACGAGAAGCGCATGAAGGACAAGCAGCGCGAGTTTGAGAAATGGCAGAAGGAACAGGAGAAACTCCGCAAGCGCGACATGCCCTACGACAGCGTCATGCCTCAGAAGTTCCTCGAGGTGAAGGTTGTCCCCAATAGCGGCCTGACACCCCTCGACCGCGTTCGCCTGGAGATGCCGGTGCCACTGGCACGCTGCGACACGTCGAAGATCCACCTCTACTCAAAGATCGACAGTCTCTGGTTCCGCACACCCCATGAGATACGCCAGATTGCAACGCGCACCTACGAGGTCGACGCCCAGTGGCAGCCAAACACCGAGTACAGCCTGGAGATCGACTCCGCCGCACTGGAAAGCATCTACCAGCTGGTGAACAAAAGCATCAAGCAGGGCCTGAAGGTGGGCAACCCCGACGACTACAGCAACCTCTCCATCGAGGTCAGCGGAGCACCCGTGGCAAGCGACGACTCCGTGGCTGTCGTCCTCGTACAGGTGCTCGACGGATCGGGCAAGGTCGTACGACAGGCACCCGTCGTCGACGGCAAGGCGGAGTTCACCTACGTCAAGCCTGCCACCTACTATCTGAAGGCCTTCTGCGACATGAACGGCAACGGACAGTGGGACACTGGCCGCTACGACATCGACCTGCAGCCCGAGCCCGTGTTCTTCTTCACCGAGGAGGTGGAGTGCAAGGCGAAGTGGGACGTGAAGCGCCGCTGGAACCTCACGTCGACGCCCCGCTACCTGCAGAAGCCCCAGAAGCTCATCAAGCAGAAGCCCGACCAGGCTAAGCGCCTGAAGAACCGCAACCTCGAGCGCGCCAAGCAGCTGGGCAAGGAATACATCAAGGACAAAGGAATAAACCTATAAGACGCTGACCCGTCAAAATAAAAAAGGTGAAACGCAATTATAAACCGTGATGACTATGAGACAGAAAAGAACCAACAAGGCACACGTGGGATGGACGAAATGGCTGCTGCCGTTCTGCTTCCTCGCCCTCATGCCTGCATCCGCAGGGGCACAGTCGAACTGCGGAATAGAGAATACCGCCTTCAAGGCCGGCGAGTTCCTCGCCTACGACCTCTACTTCAACTGGCAGTTCGTATGGATGAAGGTGGGAGCAGCGTCGATGTCGACCGTCATGTCGACCTATAACGGCACACCCGCCTATCGCACCAGCCTCATCACCAAGGGCAACGACAAGCTCGACGGTGTCTTCGTCATGCGCGACACGCTTACCTCCTACTGCAGCGTCAGCGACCTCTCGCCACTCTACTATCGCAAGGGAGCCCTCGAGGGCAAGCGCTACTACGTCGACGAGCTCTGGTACACCTATCCCAACGGCTATTCGAAGGTGAAGATGCACCGCATCAATCGTCATGGCGAGCACCAGTGGCAGGAGAAGACCTACGACGAGTGCCTCTACGACATGATGAGCATCTTCCTGCGTGCCCGTAACTTCGACGCCTCGAAGATGAAGAAGGGCGACATCATACCCATGCCCATCACCGACGCCAAGCACCGCTCCGACTCGTGGCTCGTCTATCGCGGCAAGGAGAACTACAAGATCGACGGCACGAGCGAGAAGTTTCGCTGCCTCGTCTTCTCGTTCATCGAGCGCGAGGACGGCAAGGAGAACGAGCTCATCAAGTTCTTTATCACCGACGACGGCAACCACATGCCCGTCCGCCTCGACATGAACCTCTCGTTCGGCTCGGCCAAGGCTTACCTTCGCGCCTATCAGGGTGTGCGCAACCCGCTGAGCTCGAAGCTGAGGTGAGAGATGAGAGGTGAGAGATGAGAGATGAGAGATGAGAGATGAGAGTTGAGAGATGAGAGTTGAGAGTTGAGAGACTTTAGTGGAGAGACTTTAGTGGAGAGAGTTTAGTGGAATTTTGAGCGAGACAACATCACCCATACTAGAGCTTCAGCACCAACGCATGCTCCTTCAGCTGGAGTATGAGGAGGAGAAAGAGGCATTCGAGCAGGCGCAGCAGTCAAGGGGCATCGACCGCCTCGTGGAGCGCGGCGATGCTTGGATGCCCCTGCGCGCTGGACGCAGCTACTACAACTCGCTCAACCAGTTCTGCGTAGAGGTCTTCCGCCAGCCTGCCGGCGACGATGAAGAGCCCATCGACCATAACTTCGAGTTCGGAAAGCCCGTACAGGTCTTTTGGTGGAGGGTGAAGGGTGACGGGTGGAAGGAGATTACCACCGGCACGGTGAGCTTCGTCGACGGCGACCGCATGGTAATCGTAGTGCCCGATAGCTTCACTGTCGGCGACTTGCTGCCGACCACCCCGGACCAGCAGCTGGGGGTGATGCTGTTCTTCGACGAGACCAGCTACCGCCTGATGTTCGAGGCCCTGGAGCGCACCATGCGCGCCAAAGGGCGCCTGGGCTATCTGCGCGACCTCTTCTATTCGCGACAGAAAGCCGAGACGTTCTCCTTCCCCGACATTGGCTTCGACTACCTCAACGCCACACAGGAGCATGCCGTCAACGAGGTGCTGCGGGCAAAGGACGTAGCCATCGTACACGGACCTCCGGGCACAGGTAAGACCACCACACTCGTAGAAGCCATCTACGAGACGCTGCGGCGAGAGCCCCAGGTGCTGGTATGCGCACAGAGCAACATGGCTGTCGACTGGATTTCGGAGAAGCTCGTCGACCGTGGTCTGAACGTGCTGCGCATCGGCAATCCTACACGCGTCGACGACAAGATGCTCTCGTTCACCTATGAGCGGCGCTTCGAGGCGCATCCCGACTACCCACAGCTGTGGGCCATCAGAAAGGCCATCCGCGAGCTGCACTCACAACGCAAGCGCAGCGACAACTGGCACCAGAAGATGGATCGTCTGAAGAGTCGTGCTACAGAGCTTGAGATACGCATCAACCAAGAGCTCTTCAGCACCGCTCACGTCATCGCCTCAACACTCGTGGGCAGTGCCAACCGCCTGCTCGACGGACAGAAGTTCGGCACCTTATTTATTGACGAGGCCGCCCAGGCACTGGAGGCTGCCTGCTGGATTGCCATACGGCGCGCCGGGCGCGTCATACTGGCTGGCGACCACTGCCAGCTGCCGCCAACGGTGAAGTGCTACGAGGCACTCAAGGGCGGACTGGGACGCACGCTCATGGAGCGCATCGCTCACCAGAAGCCCGAGGTGGTGACCCTGCTGCGAATGCAATACCGCATGCACGAGGACATCATGCGATTCTCCAGCGACTGGTTCTACCACAACATGATGGTTGCAGCACCAGAGGTGAAGCATCGCAGCATCCTCGATCTCGACCTGCCGATGACGTGGATCAATAGTGAAGAGTTAAGAGTGGAGAATGAAAAATTTGCTGCCGCAGCGGATGGCGAACAACGTGGTGCGGCAGCAAATTCTTCACTTTCCAACCCCACCGAGGCACGGCTGACGCTCCTCGCACTGCAGGCATACTTCGAGCTGATTGGCAAGGAGCGCATCCTCGAAGAACGTCTCGACGTGGGCATCATCTCGCCCTACCGTGCCCAGGTGCAGCTGCTCCGCCAGCTGCTGCGCAAGAACGAAGCACTAAAACCCTTCCGACGCCTCATCACGGTGAACACCGTCGACGGCTTCCAAGGACAGGAGCGCGACATCATCGTCATCTCGCTCGTGCGATCGAACGACGAGGGACAGATAGGATTCCTGCGCGACCTGCGCCGCATGAACGTTGCCATCACGCGGGCTCGCATGAAGGTAATCATCCTCGGCGACCGCCATACCCTGACGCAGCACCCTTTCTATCGCAAACTATGGAAATACATTCAAGCATTAAGAACGGAGGACTATGGCTATGAGACTGAATCTACCTGAAGGATTACGACTGGTCACAGTGCCCTCAGCGTCGCAGGTAGCCTACTGCGGCATCGCTGTACATGCCGGCACGCGAAACGAGACACCCCAAGAGCAGGGACTCGCACACTTCTGCGAGCACCTGTCGTTCAAGGGCACACAGCGGCGGAGTGCCGTGCAGATCATCAACGCCATCGAGGGTCTGGGAGGCGAGCTCAACGCCTTCACCAACAAGGAAGACACCGTCTTCTACTGCGCCATCCAGCGCGAGCATCTCAGGCGAGCCGTCGACGTGCTCTGCGACATCGTGTTCCATAGTGAGTATCCGCAGGCAGAGGTGGAGAAGGAGTGCGAGGTGGTGTGCGACGAGATCGAGAGCTACGAGGACTCGCCCGCCGAGCTCATCTACGACGAGTTCGAGAATATCCTTTTCGAGGGCCACCCACTGGGTCACAACATCCTTGGCACCGAAGCACAGGTGCGCTCCTATACCAGCGACGATGCACGCCGCTTCACTCAAAAGTGGTATCGCCCCGAGAACTGCGTGATGTTCGTCAGCGGAGATTCAGGGTCAGGTTCTGGGTTGAGAGTTCAGGGTTCAGAGTTGAGAGACATTTGTTCAGACTTTAACAACGGCATTGGAAAAGTCTCTCAACTCTCAACTCTCAACTCTCAACTCCCGCCTCTCAACTCTCAACTCCCGTCTCTCAACGCTCAACAAAATCAGCTGATCACCCACCACCGTCAGACACATCAGGCGCACGTCATGATAGGCACGCGAGCCTTTGCTGCCAACGACGACCGCCGCTGGGCACTCTATCTGCTGAACAACATCCTTGGAGGACCGGGCATGAACTCACGGCTGAACCTCTCACTCCGCGAGCGACACGGACTGGTGTACACCGTCGAGAGCACAATGGTGAGCTATAGCGATACGGGGATGTGGTCGGTGTACTTCGGATGCGACCAGGCGGATGTCGACCACTGCCGCAAACTGGTGCGCCACGAGCTCGACCGCCTGATGGAGAAGCCGCTCTCAGCCAGCCTGCTGCGCGCTGCCAAGCGACAGCTGCAGGGACAGCTCGCCATCGCCTGCGACAACCGCGAGCAGTATGTCCTCGACATGGCCCGCACGTTCCTGCATACCGGCCGACAACGGACGCTTGCCGACATCATGGCACATATAGAAAAGCTGACGCCCGACGACCTTCTGTCGACAGCACGTCAGCTCTTCGATGAGCAATGTCTCACCACACTCATCTATCTGTAGGCCATCCTCAGCGCCTGCTCTCCATCAGGTGGGCATAGCGCATGCCTGTAGCTATCTGCTCAGCAGTAGCCTCGTCCTTCAGCATCGACAGCAGGCAGTAGGCAAAGGGGAAAGCAGCAGCGGGACCCTCGCCCGTGACGAAGTTGCCATCGACGGTGCATAGCTCGCCAGTGTATGTCGCCCCTTGCAAAAGATGCTCGAAACCAGGATAGCATGTGGCACGCCGACCGCTGAGCAGTCCCATCTGTCCCAGCACCACTGCCGGCGAAGCGCAGATGGCGGCAATCAGCCGTCCTGACTCATGATGGCTTGCCAATGCCTCACGCAGCGGCTCACAGCCGTAGAGGTTGCTGGCTCCAGGCATGCCACCGGGCAGCAGCAGGAGGTCGGCATCGCTCACGTCGACATCGCCAATCCAAGCATCAGCCAGCATATTCACTCCGTGGGCCGACTCCACCATCAGCGAATCGTCCATCACGCTCACAGTCACCACATCCAAGCCGCCGCGACGCAGCACGTCGACAGGAATCAAAGCCTCGACATCCTCGAAGCCGTCAGCAAGAAATACATAAACTTTTGCCATCTTTGTTCAGGTTTTACTATTACACGTTGCAAAGATACGAATAAGTGGGCGAAATATGGCGGAAAAGCCGCTGTTTTTTTGAATTAACCGCTCAAATATTTGGCAAAAAGGAAATTAATGCCTATTTTTGCACCCATAAACGAAAAAGACCACAGACAGAAGCATGCCACAGTCAACCCTTACCTTCGCCCTTTTCGGCAATGTCTACCAGCATGAGAAGTCGGCAGCCATCCGACAGGTGCTCGCCTGCCTGGAAGAGCGAGGCGCACACATTATTATAGAAGAGGAGTACTGCGACTTCCTGCGCTGCTCGGAGCTTATCGACCTCGACGGTGTGGCAACCTTCGCTGGCAGCGACTTCGAGGCCGACTTCGCCATCTCGATGGGCGGCGACGGCACGCTGCTGAAGACTGCCAGCCAGGTGCGACAGAAGCAGACGCCGATCCTAGGTGTGAATATGGGACGGCTGGGATTCCTTGCCGACGTCAGTGCCAAAGACTTTGAGACGACTGCCGACGCGCTGTTCAAAGGCGATTACACCATTGAAGACCGCGCCCTCATACGCGTGGAGGGCGACGGGTTGATGGTGGAGGGTGACGGGTTGAAGATGGAGGGCTACGACTGCGCACTGAACGATGTGGCCATCCTCAAGCGCGACACGGCATCGATGATTTCCATCCGCGCAAGCATCGACGGCGAATACCTGACGACCTATCAGGCTGACGGACTGATCGTGTCGACACCGACAGGATCGACGGCCTACTCGCTGTCGAACGGCGGACCTATCATCGTGCCTCGCACAGGGGTGATGCTCATGACCGCCGTAGCACCCCACTCGCTGAACGTACGACCTATCGTGCTCCCCGACACTGCCATCATAGAGCTCACCGTCAGCAGCCGCAGCCACACATTCCTCGTGGCTATCGACGGGCGCAGCTCGAAAATGCCTGAGGGCACTACGCTGCGACTGAGCCGCGCTCCCTACATGGTGAAAGTGGTGAAACGCCCTGGCACCCGTTATTTCTCTACGCTACGCGAAAAGATGATGTGGGGGGTCGACGGACGATCATAAATGCACATCCTTTAGCAACTGCAAACATTCATACACACACTCTCTCTTCAACCACCGCTGATGAACCTCCGCCAAATATTCAAACTGCCCACCAGCCGCTATTCCACCCGACTGATAGCTCGTTGGCTCTGGAAAGCCCTGCGCGGCAACCGCCTGCAGGCCTGCCTCAATGCGGGCGTCGGATTGGTGGGTGTGGTGCTGAGCCTGATGTCAGTGTGGGCGATGCAGCGAGCCATCGACACGGCATCGGGAGCCCGCGAGGGATCTATCTACTGGGCCATCGTAGTCATGGCAATCATCATCCTAGCAGAGTTTGGAGTGGGTATCTCGCGCGTATGGATCAGAAACATCCTGGGAGTGAAGGCGCAAAACCGCATGCAGCAACAACTCGTCGCCCGACTGCTGCGCTCACAGTGGCAAGGGCGTGAAGCAATGCACAGCGGCGATATCATCAATCGGCTGGAGGAAGACGTCCGCCAAGTGGTTACCTTCCTCACGGAGACACTGCCTTCCGTGCTTTCCACGCTGGCAATGCTCATTGGATCCTTCGTCTACCTGCTCGAAATGGACGTCGTATTGGCATGCATCACCGTTGGCATCCTGCCCTTATTTGCCGGCCTGAGCCGAATCTACATCGCGCACATGCGTCGCTATTCGCGAGAGGTACGGCAGACCGACAGTAAGATACAAAGCCTGCTCACCGAGACGATGCAGCAGCGCATGCTGGTGAAGACGATGGAGGCCGAGGGACAGATGCTCCATCGCCTCGACAGGACACAGGCAGTGCTACGCCAATGGGTACGCAAGAGAACGAAGTTCTCAGTCATCAGCCATTTCTTCCTCAATATCGGTTTCTCGCTGGGATATCTCATCGCCTTCCTCTGGGGAGCCCTCCGCCTGCATGCAGGAACGCTGACCTTCGGAGGCATGACGGCCTTCCTGCAACTCGTGAACCGCATACAGGGCCCTGCTCGCGAAATCACCCGCCTGGCACCGGCTTTCGTCAGCGTCTTCACTGCTACGGAGCGACTCATGGAGCTCGAGGATGTGCCAGAGGAGGAGCAGGGCAACCCGCTCGCGATGGCTGCTCCCTGTGGCATCCGACTGGAGAACGTGCAGTTCAGCTACGACGATGCGCTGCAACAGCCTGTGATGGACAACGTCAGCTACGACTTTGCACCTGCCACATGTACGGCAGTGATGGGACAGACAGGATCGGGCAAGACAACAATCATCCGCCTGTTGCTCGCACTGGTACGCCCCCAGGGGGGACGCGTCTACATCTATAATAAGGAGGGCCAGCAGCAGGAGCTGTCACCCCGCCACCGCTGTAACTTCGTCTATGTGCCTCAGGGCAACACCCTGCTCAGCGGCACACTCCGCGAGAACCTCCGACTGGGCAATCCCGACGCTACTGACCAGCAAATGAACGAAGCCCTGCGCCTGGCGTGCGCCGACTTTGTCGACGAGCTGCCTGATGGCCTCGATACACAGTTCTCCGAACATGGAGGAGGACTCTCTGAAGGACAGGCACAACGCATCTCCATCGCACGCGCCCTCTTACGCCCAGGAAGCATCATGCTCCTCGACGAGGCAACGAGCGCTCTCGACATGGATACAGAACAGCGTGTCTTAGCGAATATCCTGCAGCGACAGCAGCGCACCGTCATCTTCGTCACCCACCGCCAGGCAGCAGTGGATTATTGTTCACAAGTATTCGAAATGTGTTAACAAACATTTCATACTGCCACATAAGTGTTAATTATTCGTTAAATACATCACTTTTCCGCCAAAAAGTTTGGTAGGAAAGGGATAAACGCCTTACCTTTGCAGTGTACTAAACAACTAGTACACTAGAAGACGAGTATTTATCACATCAATTCAATACGTTATGATCGACATTCAAAACATCAGCTTCCGCTATCCTGGGCAGAAAAACCCAGTGTTCGACGGATTCAACCTGAAGCTCATGGAGAACCGTGTCTACGGTCTGCTGGGCAAGAACGGAACGGGTAAGTCTACCCTACTCTATCTCATCGCCGGGCTGTTGCGCCCAAAGGCCGGATCAGTCAGTTGCGACGGCATAGCCACTTACAAGCGCCCTGCTGAGCTGCTCAGCGAAATATTCCTCGTCTCCGAAGAGTTTGAGCTGCCTGCAGTATCGCTCGACAACTATGTGAAGCTGCTGCTGCCGTTCTATCCGCGTTTCAGCCATGAGGTGCTCCACCGCTGCCTGGAAGCCTTCGAACTGCCCAAGTCGCTTATTCTCTCTCAACTCTCCATGGGACAGAAGAAAAAGGTGTTCATGAGCGTAGCCCTCGCTGCCAACACACGGCTGCTGCTGATGGACGAGCCCACGAATGGTCTGGACATCCCCTCGAAGAGCCAGTTCAGGAAGGTTGTCACAGAGAACATGAGCGATGAGCGCACCATCATCATCTCCACCCACCAGGTGCACGATGTCGAACAGCTTCTCGACCACATCCTCATCCTCTCTGAGCGCGAGATGCTGCTCGACGCCCCTGTCAGCGAGATCACCGACCGCTATGCTTTCAAGGTGCTCGCGCCTGGCGAGATGGACCAGCGCGTCATCTACGCAGAGCCTTCGCTGCAGGGCAACATCGCCATGATGCACCGTGAGGAAGGACAGCCAGAGACACTTGTGAACCTAGAACTATTGTTTAACGCCGTAACGAAAGGACTAGTAAAATGAATACCACCGCATTCGATTTCCGCCGCTTCTGGCAAGTGCTGAAGTGGACCGTACTTACTGAGAAGAAGAGCATCCTCACCACACTTATTGCCTTCATAACAGGCTTCCTGGTCATCCAGCTCTACTCGTGCTTCACCATCTCCGATCTGTCCTACGGATTGGGAAGAGAATCCACCTTAGGCGGCATCATCACCTGCGTGATGCTGTTTACACTGATGTGCTCCATCTATGCCACAGGCGTCCTGGGAAATGCCCGCACCTCGCGACAGCGCACCACAGCATTGATGCTGCCTGCCTCAAACGCCGAGAAGTTCACCGCACGAATCGTCTACTGCTGCCTGCTGATGCCGCTGGTGCTCGTCGTAGCCTTCCTGGCAGCCACCTATCTGCGCATGTTGCTCGAACTGATCTTCGGACACCAAGGCATCATTGCCGGCATCTCCCTGCTGAAGTATCATTTCAGCCCGAATTTCGGCTCCGTCATCTCGTTCGCCGTCACGCTATGGTCGATCAGCCTCATGGTGCTGGGAGGCGTGTTCTTCCGCAACAGGCCCTTCGTCTGGACATACGTCACACTGGCTGCTGCCACCATTGTCATCTCGACGCTGGCTTTCTACCTAGGTATCAATATTGGTGAAGAGAACATCAAAAATTTCCTCGAGGCACTGGGTGCCAAAGAATGGACGCTCAAGGGTGTCGAATGGGGCGTCAGCATCGTACTGCTCGCTTTCACCGTGCTCAACGTCTGGATCAGCTACAGGCTCTTCAAAGGGCTGCAGGTTGTACAGCATAAATGGTTCAACATATGATATTCACAAACGAAAAACCCATCTTCCAGCAAATGGCTGACCGTCTCTCAGATGAGATCCTTACCGGAACCTATCAAGACGACGACCGCATACCCTCGGTACGTGAATACGCCGTGACACTGGAGGTGAACACCAACACCGCCGTGAAGGCCTACGAGCAGCTGGCACGCGAGAACATCATCTACAACAAGCGAGGCATGGGCTACTTCGTCACACCTGGTGCACGCGAGCAGATCCTGAAGGAGCGCCGACAGGCGTTCCTCCAGCAGAAGCTGCCCGACTTCTGTCGGCAGATGCAGTTGCTGGGGATCGACATTACCGAGGTCAACAAGGTGTGGGAAAAACAAAAAAACAGTTGATAAGATGATACGGATAATTGGTACGACATTGTGTGCAGTGGCAATGCTCCTGTTGCCATCATGCAACGGTCAGGCCGCCGAACAGGAAATCGAGAAGACGAGCTGTCAATATGCTGAGAAAGACGGCGAGAAGCTGTTCATGGACATCTTCAGCGACGCCTCCGCCCAGCAGTCAGGCAAGGCTCAGCCAGTGCTGATCTTCTCTTTGGGGGAGGATGGGAGAATGGCTCCCGCGCTGACGGCAAGAAACTGCTGAAAGACTGCGCCAGCAAGCTGAAGGCCGACACTAGCAAGATCGTCGGCTGCGGCTCGCCGGCTGGGGCGACAACGAGCAGGCCAGGAGCGAGATGCAGAGCGAGCTGAAGCGCTTGCTCAACCCCACCGAGCACGTGGCAATCACCGTCCGCGAAGACTACTATGAACTTGCTCCCTGTCTGGCCGATCTCCTGAAAGCAGTGAAGAAGCTAAGCAATAGGGCTGGCGCCAACTGCTAATAATGCATAATTACCTGACAATACAGTTGCTATTAAGTGAAAAAAACTTAGAGATGGCAAGCTTTCTGTGAGAATATGCTTACCTTTGCGACAGAAATGGTGCTAATCGTTACAAATTGACACAGCCTTGATTCATTTAGAAGACATCAACAAAACCTATCAGGGAGCGCAGCCCCTGCACGTGCTGAAAGGCATCACCCTCGACATCGACGACGGAGAGTTCGTCAGCATCATGGGGGCTAGCGGCTCGGGTAAGTCCACGCTGCTCAACATCCTGGGCATCCTCGACAACTACGACTCAGGAACCTATGAGCTGGCGGGCGTGCTGATCAAGAACCTCAGCGAGCGGCGCGCCGCCGACTATCGCAACCGGATGATCGGCTTCATCTTCCAGAGCTTCAACCTCATCAGCTTCAAGACGGCTGTCGAGAACGTAGAACTGCCACTGTTCTATCAGGGCGTCAGCCGCCGCAAGCGCCACCAGCTGGCACTGGAATACCTGGAGAGGCTGGGGCTCCTGGACTGGGCCACCCACTATCCCAACGAGCTCTCCGGCGGACAGAAGCAGCGCGTGGCCATCGCCCGCGCACTCATCACGCAGCCCAAGCTCATCCTGGCCGACGAGCCCACGGGAGCCCTCGACTCGAAGACGAGCGTCGAGGTGATGCAGCTGCTGAAGACGCTGAACGCCGAAGAGCACATCACACAGATCATCGTCACCCACGACCCCACCGTAGCCTCGCAGACCAACCGTATCATCAGGATCAAGGATGGAATTATTGAATGAGATATGGGCGACAGCCCGCCGCAACAAGCTGCGCACGGCACTCACAGGGTTTGCCGTGGCATGGGGCATCTTCATGCTCATCGTACTGCTGGGAGCGGGCAACGGCCTCATCAATGCCCAGCTGAAGCAGAGCGACCGCTTCCTCTCCAGCTCGATGGTGGTCTTCGGAGGCGAGACGTCGATGCCCTACCAAGGACTGAAAGAGGGCCGCGACATCTCTCTCCGCGAGCGCGACATCACCACCACGGCCACGGAGTTTCCACAGCACATCGATGCCGTCGGAGCACAGTATCGCACGCAGGGCATCATCAGCCTCGGCCAGCAATATCTCTCGACGCAGATCTGCGGCGTCTATCCCAACCACAACCAGATCGACAAAGTGGAGATGCTCGACGGACGATACATCAACGACATCGATATCCGCGAGAAACGCAAGGTGCTCGTACTCAGCAACAAGCAAGCCGAGGAGCTGCTGAACAAGCCGTCCCCCTCTACCCTCATCGGCCGCTACGTCAATATCGGGAGCCTCGCCTTCAAGGTCGTGGGCATCTACAAGGAGCAGGAGAACGGACGGGCAGACGCCTTCTCGTCGTACTCAGCCATCAAAAGCATCTATGGTGCCAATAGCGACGACGCCGGGCGCATCGAGTTCACCTTCCACGGACTGCCGACCGAGGCTGCCAACGAAGCCTTCGAGGCAGCGTATCGCAAGCGCCTGAACATCGCCCATCAGGCACATCCCGACGACGAGAGCGCCATCTGGCTATGGAACCGCTACACGCAGAACCTGCAGATGGAGACGGGCATCGGCATCCTCCGCATGGCACTCTGGATCGTAGGACTCTTCACACTGCTCAGCGGCATCGTGGGCGTCAGCAACATCATGCTCATCACCGTCAAGGAGCGCACACACGAGTTCGGCATCCGCAAGGCCATCGGCGCACGACCCTGGAGCATCCTCCGCCTGATCATCGTCGAGAGCATCATCATCACCACCGTCTTCGGCTACATCGGCATGCTCCTGGGCATAGGTGCCAACGAGTGGATGGATGCCACCCTCGGACACACCAAGGTCGACGCCGGACTCTTCAAGGCGACGATGTTCGCCGACCCCACCGTGGGCATCGACGTATGCATCGAAGCCACCGTCGTCATGATCATCGCAGGCACCATAGCTGGCCTCGTGCCTGCCATGAAAGCCGCACGCATACGCCCCATAGAAGCCCTTAGGGCAGAATAATCCCACCAGTAAGACAAGAAGAATGAGAATAGACCTCGACTCATATCGCGAAATACTCGACACCCTGACTCGCAACAAGTCAAGGTCGTTCCTCACGGGCTTCGGCGTCTTCTGGGGAGTATTCATGCTCGTGGCACTCATAGGAGGCGGAAAAGGACTGAAAGAGATGCTCAACCAGAACTTTGAGGGCTTCGCCACCAACTCGGCCATGATCTGGTCGCAGCCCACGACGAAGGCCTACAAAGGCTTCCGCAAAGGGCGCTACTGGGAGATGGACTACAACGACGTGGAACGCCTGCGACAGCGAGTGCCCGAGCTCGACGTCGTCAGCCCCGTGCTCTTCTCCAATGGCGGCACCGCCTACTATGGCGACCGCAAGACCAGCGTGGGCATCAACGGCGTCCATCCCGACTACCAGCGCGTCAACGAGCCCAAGATCTTCTACGGGCGATTCCTCAACGACATGGACATCGCACAGCGGCGCAAAGTGTGCGTCATTGGCAAGAAGACCTACAAGGACCTCTTCCCACAGGGAGGCGACCCCTGCGGAAAGTATATACGCGTCGACTCCGTCTACTACCAGGTGGTGGGCGTCGACTACAACGTCTCGAACATCAATCTCGGAGGCGACGCGGGCACGACGATGCTCTTGCCCATCACACTCATGCAGCAGACCTACAACATGGGCAACGACGTCCATATGATTGCTGTCACGGGGCGCAAGGGAGTGGTCATGTCGAACATTGCACCACGCATCCGCGAGACCATCGCACGCCATCACGCCGTCGACCCCACCGACGAGAAGGGAATCATGGTGTTCAACACCGAGGTGCTCTTCCAGATGCTCGACAATCTCTTCAGCGGCGTCAACTTCCTCATCTGGCTCGTAGGACTGGGAACACTACTCGCAGGAGCCATCGGCGTGTCGAACATCATGATGGTCACCGTGCGCGAGCGTACCACCGAGATCGGCATCCGGCGAGCCATCGGGGCCACGCCCCGCAACATCCTCTCGCAGATCATCTCCGAGAGCATCGCCCTGACACTCGTCGCAGGTATGAGCGGCATCCTCTTTGCCGTGGCCATCCTGCAGATGCTCGAGATGGGCAACACCGAGGACGGCATCGTCACCGCCCACTTCCAAGTCGATTTCTGGACGGCCATCCTAGCAGCACTCGCCATCGCCACAATGGGCGTACTGGCAGGCCTGGCACCCGCCGCCAGAGCCATGTCGATCAAGCCTGTCGATGCCATGCGCGACGAATAAACATTAACCCCTAAGTATATGAAAAAGTACTTCAAAGTGTTCATTGCAGCCCTTGTGGCGCTCGTGTTCATCGGAACATTCGTCTTCCTATGGCAGAAGAGTCAGCCGAAGCCCATCGCCTATGCTGAGTTCACGCCACAGCAGCAAGACATCCGCAAGACGACCATCATCACCGGCAAGATCGAGCCACGCAACGAGGTGAACGTCAAGCCGCAGATCAGCGGCATCATCGCGGAGCTGCTCAAGGAGCCCGGCGACCGTGTCGAGCAGGGCGAGGTGATCGCCAAGGTGAAGGTCATACCCGACATGGGGTCGCTGTCGTCTGCCGAGAGCCGCGTGCGCCTGGCCGACATCAACCTCCGGCAGGTTGAGAACGACTTCGCGCGCACCGACAACCTGCACCGCCAGCAACTCGTCAGCGACGAGGAGCACGAGAAGGCCCGCCAGCAACTGCGACAGGCACAGGAGGAGAAAGCCGCTGCCGTCGACGCCCTGCAGGTGGTGCGCGACGGCGTGTCGCGCTCCAATGCCTCCGCCTCCAGCACCCTCATCCGCTCTACCATCAGCGGCATCATCCTCGACATCCCCGTCAAGGTGGGTAACTCCGTCATCAACTCCAACACTTTCAACGACGGTACCACCATCGCCACCGTCGCCAACATGCAAGACCTCATCTTCCGGGGCAATATCGACGAGACAGAGGTGGGGCAGCTCAACGTCGGAATACCGATGAAGATCACCATCGGAGCCATGCAGGATCTCTCGTTCGATGCCACCCTGGAGTATATCTCGCCGAAAGCTACGGAGAGCAACGGCGCCAATCAGTTCGAGCTGAAGGCCGCCATCATCGTACCCGAGGGCAACCACATCCGCAGCGGCTACTCGGCCAACGCCGAGATAGTGCTCGCCGAGGCTCACCAGGTGCTCTGCGTGCCGGAGAGTGCCATCGAGTTCAGCGGCGACAGCACCTTCGTGCGCGTCCTAAAGCCCACGGCAGATGGCGGGCAGCCGCAGTATGAGCGCCGTCCTGTCACGCTGGGACTCTCCGACGGCGTCAACATTGAGGTGCGGCAGGGACTGAAAGCCGGCGAGAAGGTGCGCGGTCCACAGATCATCAGCGACGACGACAGCGACGAATAATCCTTTTATCCCCTAAGTTATTAGAATATGAAACGCATTCTGCTGAATATCTCATTTCTCATTTCCTGTTTCTCATTACTCCCCGCAGGAGCACAGACGGCGTGGACGCTGGAGCAGTGTATCGATCACGCCGTGGAGCATAGCATCGCCGTAAAGCAGATGGAGAACCAGCTAGGAAAGCAGGAGCTGCAACTGCAGGCCTCCAAGGCACAGCGGCTGCCCGACCTCAACGCCTCTGCCAGCCAGAACTTCTCCTTCGGGCGAGGACTCACCGCCGAGAACACCTACACCAATACCAACACCAGCAGCACGTCGTTCAGCATAGGCACCAGCGTGCCAATCTTCACCGGCTTCCAGATTCCCAATCAGGTGAAGCTCAGCCAGCTCAACCTTGAGGCTGCCACCCACGACCTGGAAAAGGCGCGCAACGACATCCGCACGCAGGTGGCACGACAGTACGTACAGACACTCTACGACCTCGAGATCGAGAGCGTAGCCCGACGGCAGTTAGACATCGACTCTGCACAGGTGCGCCGCCTGGAGGCACTCCTCGGTGCCGGACGGGCCAGTCAGGCAGAGCTGTCGCAGCAGCGCGCCACCCTCGCACAGAGTCGGCTCACCGTCACGCAGGCCCACAACAACGTACGCCTGTCGCTGCTCACCCTCAGTCAGCTGCTGGAGCTCGACAGCCCCGAAGACTTCACCATTGCCATCCCCGACTCTGCACACATCGAAAGCCTCACCACCAACGAATCATCGCTCACCACTCAGCCCACTCCCGAACAGATCTTCCAGGAGGCCCTCCTCGTGCGACCTGAGATCAAGGCAGAGCAGATACGCCTGCAGGCCACCGAGAACAGCATCCGACTGGCACAGGCAGGCTACTACCCCACCCTCAGCTTCTCAGCCGGACTAGGCACCAACTACTACACCACCTCCGGATTCCCCGCAGACGGATTCGCCCGACAGCTGAAGAACAACTTCAGTCAGTATCTGGGATTCAACCTCAGCATACCCATCTTCAACCGACTGCAGACACGCAACAGCGTACGCTCGGCACGCATCGACCGCCTCACCCAGCAGCTGCAGCTCGCAGGCACCCGAAAGGAGCTCTTCAAGGAAATACAGCAGGCATACTACAACACCGTCGCTGCCCGTCAGAAGCTCCTCAGCAGCAGCCAGGCACGGCGTGCCGCACAGGACGCCTTCCAGCTCGTCACCGCCAAATACGAGCAGGGCAAGACCACCATCACCGAGTTCAACGAGGCGCGCAACAACCTCCTCAAGGCAGAGAGCGATCTCACGCAAGCCCGCTACGAGAACCTCTACCAGACGGCGCTCATACAGTTCTACCGAGGAAAGCCCCTGCGATTCTGACGTCACCTGGCATTACGCTTTAGCTAATGGCTTTATCAGGTTTCTGGAGAGGACGTATCTCTCGCCTCCTTTGAACGTATCTCTCGGGCCTTCAGAACGTATCTCTCGGGCCTTCAGAACGTATCTCTCGACGCCTCTGAACGTATCTCGGCCTTTACACCCACGTTCAGAGGTCAACCGATGCGGCACTTTTGAAGTACCTCGACAGCCTCCTTGTAATACAAGGAAGCCGCACTTGCTATACAAAGAGGCTGCAGAGCAACTACAAGAAGGCCGTCGTTAGTCAATCGAAGACGCCTCAGGGGCACTGGCCCTCATGGCGGCGTGCCGTCTCCCGAATGGCGTCTTCATGACCGGAGACGGCGGCAAATGGTGCAAACTGAGCTGCACGGTTCAGCATCGACATCTGCGGATGGCGTTTCGACACGTGGTGTGGCAAATTGATGATATCGTCGTAATTTCCCATTATTTCATGCCCTGTGGCCTCCTATCTGCTCGTTGCGCTCCCTGGCGGTGGCACCCTCCTCAAAGTTCAGCCCGCGTAGGATGGCGTTCTTTCCGAAGCGCTGCTTGATGCGCAACTGCGCCTCCTGCATACGTCGTTCTTTTTCCAGCGCTGCCTGCTCTGCCTGCTGCTTTCGCTGCAGCTCCTCGTAGTCGGTGAAGAGGTCCAGCTGCTGGGGCTCAGAGTGCTTTTTCGCACTCTCCTCGTCCACCACGTGGTTCACCGTCAGGTTGATGCGTCGCACCAGCAGGTCGCTGTTCACAATGCGGTCGTAGAGTTCTGTGACCGCTTCGGTCATGATCCTCGTCGACGATGTCTGCTGGCTGAGGCTGGCCGTTCCGTGGGCGTGCTTGGGCACCTGTCGCCCGTAGTAGTCGGTCGTTATCTCGCCGTGATAGCGAGCTCTTACGTTGGGATCGCTGAGGCTCTCGCGGTCGTAGCCCACCGTGAGCACCAGCTGGTCGGCAACCAGTCGGCGTGACACCAGCTCTAGTGCCAGGTGCTCGACCATCTCCTGCACCACGACGCGAGCCTTCCTCACGTCGTAAGGCGACTGCAGCACCTGTCCGTTGCTCATCGAGTTCGTCTCCGGCTTATAGGCTTTCACCATCGCCATCGTACAGGGTTCCCACCCCCAGGCATGATCGATGAGCAGCTCGGCATTGACGCCGAAGAGGCGGTAGAGTAGCTCCTCGTTCTGCAACGAGAGCCGCGCCAGCTGTCCCATCGTCTCGACGCCGTGTACTGCCAGCTTCTCTGCAATGCCCTTTCCCACGCGCCAGAACTTCGTCAGCGGACGATAGTCCCACAGCTCACGCCGATAGCTCATCTCGTCGAGCTCGGCAATGCGCACGCCGTCCTTGTCGGCAGGTGCCTTCTTGGCCATGATGTCCATTGCCACCTTGCAGAGGTACATGTTCGTGCCTATGCCTGCCGTCGCCGTGATACCTGTTTGCGAGAGCACGTCGCGAATCATTGTCATCGCCAGCTCGTGGGCCGTCATCTTGTAGCTGCCGAGATAGTTGGTGACGTCCATGAATACCTCGTCGATGCTGTACACGTGGATGTCCTCGGCAGCGATATACTTCAGGTAGATGTCGTAGATCTTGCTGCTCACCTCTATGTAATGTGCCATGCGAGGCTTCGCGGCGATATAGTCGACTGCCCAATCGGGATGCTCCTTCAGCTCGGTGTCAGAGGCAGAGCGGCCCGTCAGCCGTCGCCCTGGCGCTTGCATCTGACGTTCGTAGTTCACTTCGCGCAGACGTTGCACCACCTCGAACAGCCTGGCGCGCCCTCCGATGCCATAGGCCTTCAGCGACGGTGTCACCGCCAGGCAGATGGTCTTCTCCGTTCGCTCCACGTCGGCCACCACCAGGTTGGTAGTCAGCGGGTCGAGCCCCCTGTCCACGCACTCCACCGACCCATAGAAGCTCTTCAGGTCGATGGCGATATATGTCCGCGTCTGCTCTTCCATCAATCAGCCGTTCCGTTTGCGGCTACTCCTCTTCAACGTCGGGCAAATCGGTGGCATCGCGATAATCCATCAGCACGTCGCTGTTGATGAATTCTACATTGTTGGCATTGTCGTCGTAATGGTGCTCTACGAAGCTGTTCTTCACCTTTATCGTCGTATCGTAGATGCGGAAGAGCTGTCCACGATTGTCGTAGAAACGGCAGTCGTCGAAGACAACCTTCTTGCTATCCTCGACGGCGATGCCCAGTCCGTTGTCATAGATTTTGCAGCCTTTGACCTCCACATTCGATGTTTGATAGAGGCTGATGCCATCGTCGCTGCATCCGAAGAACTCGCTATTGCGCAGCACGATGTCAGAGCAGTGGTCAGCCTCAAAGCCTGTGACACCACAACCATAGAGCTGGCTGTTGCTGATGAGCAGCTTTTCGCAATATTCTGCCCTGACCACATCGCCCGAGCAGTCGCCCGTGTCGGTATGTCCCATCGTCAGACCCTTGACGGCAATGTTCTTACAGCGGTTGAACCATAGCACGTCGGCATAGCGGGGCTCGACAATGAGTATGCCGTCCTCATCGCCCTTGGCCTCGATGAAGATATCGTGAAGATTGTTGATGACGAGCGAGTTGCCGTCGTATTCCTCGTTGTAGAACACACCGGCATCGTAGCGCCGCTCATCTTGGAACATGAATGACTCGAGCTCACCCTCTTCGACCAACTCGTTGATAGCCTCAGTGAGGTTCAGGGCGTCGTCGCCTTTAATAATAATGTGTCGGTTGTTCTTCAGGGCAAGTATAAACTCGCGCGCCGTCGTCACCGTAACGGTCTTCACGTCGTCGAAGTAGCGATTGGGATTGCTCAGCATCGACTCATCTTCCTCGTCGTCGATTGCCACTGTGTCGCTATTCGACTTCTTCTCACTCTTGCAAGAGGTCAGCAATACTGTAGTCGTCAGCAGCGCTACTGCGGCGACGGTGAAAAGCTTCATGGTCGTTCTTACGTTCATAATCGTTTTGTTTTAAGGGTTTTACTTATTTCCGCTGACAAAGTTACGCATTTCTCCGCAAACTACAAAATATTCGGAGCGCTTTCTGTGGATAACTATGTGGATAAGTGTGGAAAACTTTGTGGAAAACTTTGTGGAGAACTCTTCACAGGGTATAACCAACGACTTATTATGGCCTAAAAATGAAGTTTTCCACGTTTTTATGCTCGAAAAAGATATAAACTTCGTAAATTTGCACCGAATTAGGAAATTGTGGATAAGTGGTCGTAATGCTTCATTATCAGCGTGAAAGAATTCACAATGGTTGTTGACAACGCTAGTACCACGGGTGATTATCGGAATGAGCAAGAAAATGGCTCCCGAGTTATCAACTTATCAACGCCACATCATTCTTATCATTTCTATTTCAAAGAAAGAAAAAAAAGAAAAGAATAATAATATGATGTTGAAAAAAGAATGGATTGAGCAGGGATTCATCGACGAGCCCGTCGACCTGAAGGCAGAGATTCGCCGCCTCTGCAAGGAGAAGGATGCCATCCTGCTGGCACATTACTACACCACGGGCGACATTCAGGAAGCAGCCGACTTCATAGGCGACTCGCTGGCGCTGGCCCGGAAGGCAGCACAGACGGATGCCAAAATCATCGTGATGGCTGGTGTACACTTCATGGCAGAGACGTGCAAGCTGCTCTCGCCGGAGAAGCTGGTGCTCTGCCCCGACCTGAATGCCGGCTGCTCGCTGGCCGACTCCTGTAAGGCGGAGGACCTGAAGGCGTTCAAGGCCGCGCATCCTGGCTACAAGGTGGTGAGCTACGTCAACACGACGGCTGCCGTAAAGGCGCTGACGGATGTCGTAGTGACCAGCGGCAATGCCCGTCAGGTCGTCGACACGTTCCCTGTTGACGAGAAGATTATCTTTGGCCCCGACTATAACCTGGGCTCGTATATCAACGCCGTGACGGGTCGTGATATGCTGCTCTGGCAGGGCGGCTGTCATGTGCATGAGCGTTTCTCCGTCGAGGGCATCCTGAAGCTGAAGGAGGAGCATCCAGAGGCGTTGGTGCTGGCTCATCCTGAGTGTAAGGGACCGGTGCTGAAGATTGCCGATGTGGTGGGCTCGACAGCCGTGCTGCTGAAGTATGTCGTCGAGCATCCCGAGCTGTCGTTCATCGTGGCGACGGAGGCGGGCATCCTTCACGAGATGGAGCGTCAGTGTCCGTCGACACAGCTCTATCCCGTTCCCCCGGAGTATTCGGAGGCAACGATAGGCTGTCATTGCAACGAGTGCCAGTATATGAAGATGAACACGCTGCTGAAGATCTACAACTGTCTGAAGTACGAGTGGCCTGCTGTCGAGGTCGACGCTGCCATTGCGCGCGATGCAGTGAAGCCTATCGAGCGGATGTTGGAGCTTTCATAAAACACGGAGGATGATGATGAAAACGATGATCCCGGTATTGTTGGCGTTGTCGGCCGTGATAGGTCAACAGGCAATGGCACAGACCGTCTATGTCGACGTCGAGAATGAAGCTGTGAGCCGCTATCTCGACGAGGTGTCGTACGACTACGACTCTGAGAGCGAGATTCATAAGTATATCGAGGACGGCGTGCGGCAGGACATGCCCGCACCGGCCGTGATCGACATCCCTGCGACGGCTGGTGAGACGGTCGTCGTCAGCTATGGCGAAGCACCCGACTATTCCGACTGTACGACGCAGGAAATGACGGTGGTCGACGGATGCGTCAGTATCTATAACCTCACGCCCGGTCACACCTATTATTATAAGGTGGAAAGTGGAGATTGGAAAGTGGAAGGTGAGATTGTCGTGACGGGTAGGGTCAGGATGGTGGCTTTCCCCAGTGTGCGTAACGTCCGCGACATGGGCGGATGGGACTGTGCCGGCAACTACGTTATCCGTTATGGTAAGGTTTACCGCGGTGCAGAGCTCAACGGGGATTATGTCGCTACGGAAGCTGACGTCGAAGGACTCCGTCAGCTGGGCATTGCAGCAGAGATAGATCTACGCCAGAAAAACGAAGACAACGGTGCGGGTATCTCTGTCTTTGGCTTCAATACTGACGATAACACCTATCTCTTCACCGACAACAGCGGATGCTGCGAGCGCGGTCATCTGACGGGCTATATCTGGACTCAGCGCTATCGTCGAGAGTTTGAATTCATCGTTGCCAACCTGCGCGAGGGACGGCCCGTCTTCCATCATTGCGTCTATGGCGCTGACCGTACGGGCATGCTGGCACTGTTGATGGAAGGCTTGTTGGGGATGTCGTACGAAGACATGATGAAAGACTATGAGCTGACATCGTTCTTCAGGATTCGTACGAAGGAGAATATCGATTTCGTCTTCGACTATATCAACTCGCTGTCAGGCGAGACGCTGCAGGACAGGTTTAAGTACTACTTCACCAACCGCCTCTACGTCAGTCTCTCCGACATCAATTATTTCATGCAGGAGATGCTTGAGAAGAAGGTGGTGGTAGGTATCGACGAGCATACTGCTCCAACAATCGTCAGCACCGAAAACGTCTATGACCTTAGTGGTCGGCCTTCAAGTGAAGGTACGAAGGGTGTGAAGATTGTACTCAGCAGCGACGGTATGCGCCGAAAGCTCCTCCGCTGATCGTTTTCTGATTGATGTTGGTAGTGGAGTTGCTGGTGCCGATATTTCAGATACTTGAAAAAGGGCCTTCGGGCGTGACGCTCGTTCGGCACTAGCGTTCAGCTAGTGGCTGACTTTGACCCCGCTAGTATCGGAGGTCGACCCCGCTAGTATCGGAGGTTCGGGTGTCTCCTTCGGCACTAGCAGGCTGAAGCTCCGATACTAGCAGGCTGAAGCTCCGGCACTAGCAGGCTGAAGCTCCGGCATTAGCGCGACGTTCCTACGGCATTAGCGCGACGTTCCTTCGCCACTATCGTGACGCTTCTCCGGCACTGGCTGTCTGACAATTTATTTCACGACCATCTTCCTGCCTGCAATGATATAGATGCCGGGCTTGAGCTGTTTGTCGTTTACTCGTCGTCCGCTGAGGTCGTAGACGGCGTTTGGCTTTTCGTTGACAGTGGCAACGGAGGGGATGCCGGCAGGGATCTCCAGCGAAAGCGGGAAGCCTTTTCGGTCGACTTCACGCAGGTGGCGGGTGATCCAGTTGGAGATATAATTTATTTCGTAGTCGAAGCTCATGAGCTCTCCCCTGATGTCGCTGTCGCCGCTCCAGCGTGTCATCTCCCGACGGGCGGCGCCGCTGCGTGTGATCAGGTCGTAGTAGTATCGATAGCGACTGATGAGGCTGTCGGTGTTCAGCACTGTCTGCCGCAGCTCCTGATAGCGGGCATTGAGCTTGTCGACGAAGTGATCCACATCGAAGAGGATCAGTCGGTTGGTCAGTCCGAACGACATGTCGAAGAGTAGTCGTGGAGAGAGGAAGTCTTTATTGAACTGCCCTGCCCACTCCTGTCCTACGGTGCAGTCGAGATCCCAGGCTGCCGGTGTGAGCTTCTTGTCGAAAGTCTTGTCGTAGACTGCCCATATCATGTTCTTCCCGTAGTTGTCAAGGGCGTTCAGTGCGCTTCCAAAGACGCAGTAGTCGACGAGTACTGGCACGTCGAAGTATTCGTCGACTTTCTGTTTAAACTCCTCAGCACTGCTCATCACGACGAAGTCGATGGCGTTGTACAACGTTGACCAGTCGGTGGTGTCGCTGTCGGCGAGGTCCGGATAGTTCACCTCGAAGGTCGACCACTGCTCTGAGAGGTTGCTGTAGGGGGTGTAGAGCGTGTCGTACATCAGCGCATAGCCCCATCCCTTGGCTTTATAGAGGCATCCGCGTATGTCGCCTGTCTGTGCATCGACTTTCTTGATTTTCGTCTGCTTGCGGTCGAGGTTCTCTGAGAAGTTGTAGAACCCCATGTACTCGTCGTTGAGGAACACCTCCACCACTGTTCCGCTGACGCCCAGACGTGCCTTTGGCTCTTGTTCGGCATAGTAGGGCCGGGAGTTGATAGCGTTCCATATGTCCATTGCCACCCTGTTTCTTAGGCGGAAGATGTCGGCCTGTCCGGCGTCGAGAATCCAGTTGTTGTCGTTGCGCATGCCGAAGAGGCGTTTGTCGTCGGTGAGCTTGATTTTGTAGTTCCGCTTGTGCTTGTCGGGTCCGTTGGTGCTTCCTCCACGCCATTTGATCGTGGCGTCGAGGGTGTCGACGGTCGTCTTGTCTGGTTCGAACATCAGCACGGAGCCTGCCCGATAGTTGTATCCGAAGGTGCCTTTGAGCTGTAGGATGGGCAGGAAGGTGAACTTGATGAAGCTGCTCTCTGCGATGCCGTTGGGATGGATAAAGGTGGCGATGTAGCTGCTGTTGGCATCGACATAGTTGAAGGTGTAGATGTCGCTTGATACGTTACTGCCGTTGATGAGCATCTGCTTGTACTCGCTGGGTTTCTTCACCGAGAGCGTGATGTTTTGGTTGAAGAAACTTTCAGGGACGCTCACGAGGTAGGTATTGGTAAGGCGGTCGTAGGGTGCCTGTCGTCCGCCGATGTATAGCTGAGCATGTGCGACGCCACACGTGAGGAGCAATAGCCCGACAGCGGCCGTCCTGCTCATCTCTTTTTTGAATAGTTGGCGCACGAAGCGGTAGGAGGCTATCCTCGCTTTATCGACGAGCACGCAAAGAGCGAAGAGCACGGCAACGAAGAGCAGCAGCAACGGCAGTGCAGCATAATAAGGCATCGAGCGATAGACCGTTACGACGACCTGCTCGTAGACTTTCTCGTAGAAGTAAGGATGACAGTGCACCAGGAAGGCAGCAAAGCTTGACGCTGCTATCCAGTTAATGGTCTTGTTGTAGCCTATCTCTATTTTGCTGAAATACATCAGCAGGCATGCTGATGCCAGGATGACGACGATTGATGAGAATTTCCACGATATGCTGACGAAGAAGATGTTCTCCGTATGCTTTGCGATGATGGCGATGATGAATTGCACGACAATAAGTGCTACGAACGACAGGAGGAACTGGCGTTTGGAAAACAGCTTGTTGATTTCAAAACGTCGCAGGTAGGCTCCCAGGAGATAGAGGATGACGAACGAGATGGGCGAGCAGCCCGTCAGGTATCCCGACTCCCGATCGTTGATCCATCCGAAGATACATTGCATTGTGATGACGGAGACGAGCACGACGGTGAACTGTCGCTTCGTGCTCTGCTCGATGAACGGGTTTAGCACCGGTGCTATCAGAAAGAGCATGATGTAGACAGGCACAAACCAGTAGTCGTCCATCAGGAGTATGTGGATGAGGAATTTCAGCGAGAAGGTGACGTCGGGGAACAGCAGGAGAATGACGAAATAGATGGGGATGGAGTAGAAGAGCACCTGGTAGAGTAGCGACAGTAGCTTTTCCGTCTTCGTCTTGATGCCATACCATCCTGAGAGCAGTATGAACAGGTCGACACAGGTGAAGGTGGCTGCGACGATGAAGAGGTTGCAGTAGTACTCCAGTGGATTGACAGTCGCAAACTGGTCGTTGTTCATCAGGTTGATCTCGCCGGTGACATGGAATATCATCACAAAGAGCATCGCTGTGATGCGGAAGAGCTCCATGTTCGAATCGCGTACGGCGGGGGTAGTAGTAGTTGTCTTATTCATTCTTTCGTCCTCCTGTCAGCCACGATGTAAGGGTTGGAAAAAAACGGTTCATCAGATAGTATAGCAGCACGCTGGCGCCGATGACTAGCGCCGTGCCCAGCAGGTAGTAGGCAAAGGCTGCCAGCTCGGTGTGTATGGGGATGATCTCTCGTCGGGCCACCATCGTCATAATGGCCGAGAAGAGTCGGTGGGAAGCGAACAGGAAGAATGTTGCCGACGTCAGCAGTGCCGGTATGGTGATGCCTCGCTCGGCACAGCGCACGGCGATGTCGAAGAGCAGCAGCAGGACGATGCTGTTTCCAACGACCGTTGGCGAATACTGCAGCATGTAGACCACTGCCATGGTGATGGCACAAGGTAGTAGGTAAGGTCGCAGGCGCCGGACGACACTATAGGGCGATATTCGTTTGATGGAGAAATAGGCGCCCAGCGAGAAGTAGAAATAGGTGTACCACACCACGCCAGGATAGCTGGGCAGCAGCTGCATAGTGTCGACGACCGCCAGCAGCATGAGGAATCCGATGTCGAGGTAGTGTATGCCCAGCCATATAATGGGCGAGAAGAGTACCAGTAGCATCAGGCACTGCAGAAACCAGAACTGCCCGACGATGGGTGCTCCCTGGTCGGTGGGAAGGTGGGTGATTTGGCTGATGTCCCAGAATAGATAGGGATAGTCCGTGAGTGTCATCTCGCTGACTGGCTTATGGAGCAGCATCTGGAAGTCGGGATGGAGCATCTGCAGCGTGAGGACGATAAGGAAGTAGATGATGTTCCAGGCGATGAAGGGCACCAGCAGCGTCCGCACTCGCTTCGTCAGCTTGCTCTTGTAGAGCTGACGTCCGAACGTCCCCTCGCGGAAGAAGAGCAGCCCCGAGAGGAAGAAAAACATTGGAACGGCCATCCCGCAGAAGAAGTCGACAAACAGGCGGATGAAGAACGAGAAGACGGGCAGGTCGTAGAGCCACGGGCAATAGATGCCCATGATATTGGTATGGATACACACCACGAGGCATATCATAGGGAAGCGCAGCAGCGTGACCGCCTGTGAGTCTATCTTCTGCATAGGCGTCGAGGGTGTTTCGGTGGATAGGCAAAGAAGCATCCTGCCAGTATGAAGAGGAAGGGCATCAAGGGATCCTTGAAGCGCGTCTCGCCATGCATGACGAGGACGAGTGCCAGCGACCCTCCGACGACGATGAAGAGGGGCAGGAAGAGGGATTTGTACTGTCGGCGTCGCAGTAGCTTGACGGTGCCTGCCAGTGCGAGCACGAGCAGCAGGAGATAGAATATCCAGCAGACGAGCGACAGCCACTGTGCGACGCTGAGGCTCGCTGCCTCTGCCAGCAGACTGCGATAGGGCAGCGTGATGTAGTTCTGATCCGAACGCGTCTTGTCAGCGAGGAAGGCAGGCATCGCGTCGTAGTCGCTCTGATACATGTAGAAGAGTCGTCCGGGTATTTTCTTCAGGTAGTCAGTCTTGTGGTCTTTCAGCCACTCCAGGCTGCGCTCCCTCCAGATGCGTTCGTACTCAAAGCAGTCCATCTGCTCATGGTTCTCGATGTAGCGGGGTGTGCCCTCAGGCCATACGGGCTGTCCCCAGTGGGGAGCGACGGCAGCGCCGTCGTAGCACTCGTCGACCATCGAGAACCAGTAGTTGCGCGCCTGGTAGAGGAAGTGCCCTGTGCGCATGTAGCACATGCTTCCAATCACCAGGATCGTAACGATATAGCCACCCAGCAGCGAGGCGATGCTCAGGAGCCACCTCTGTCTTCTGAACAGCAGGAGGAAGACAATCACCGATCCGAGGAAGATGGCTGCCGTAGGGCGGATCCAGTTGGCGAAAGCCAGCAGCACACCGCTGACGACCAGCCAGCGCGCCGACTGCCGGCTGACGACGAGATAGGTGGCGGCAACAGCCAGACAGGTAGAGGGAATCTCGCTGGAGAGCATCGTGCTCTGTCCCCAGTTGTTGGGGTATAGCACGAACAGCAGCATGACTGCCACGGCTGCCTTTCCTCCTACGAGCCGCAGCGCAGTATGGGCAGTGAGGAGGGCAGTGAGGGCCTTCAGCAGACAGAGCACGACGAGCAGTGGATAGATACTGTCAGTAAGCCACAGCGACAGTTCGACGAGGTTGATGAATCCGATGTTCCAGATGAAGGGTGCCTCACGGAAGATGGTCGGCGTAGGATAGGGAGCACTCTCTGCCAGGCATTGCCGGGCATATTCGAGATATCCCACGCCGTCGTTCGTGGGGGTGTAGTGGAAAAACAGTAGTACTACCAGCAGCCATACGAGGTATGCGGCGGCTAGTATGAGCAAAAGGACATTGCAGCGTTTCAGTTGATGACTGCTATCTTGCATACCGTACCTTTCTTTCCGTCGCTGGTGGCGGTGGCGACCATATACACTCCGCTGGCGACCCTTCGACCAGAGCGGTCGCAGCCGTTCCAGGTGAATGTTCCGCCGTTGGAGCGTCCCTGTGCCACGAGCTGTCCGCTGGTGCTGAGAATCTTCACGTCAGCATTCAGCGTGAGTCCGACGATGGTGATCAGTCCGTCGTAGTCCGCGACGACAGGATTGGGATAGGCGTAGACATTGTCCTTGGTCATCTCGACGGAAGCGCTGGTGGCATCGGTCATGTAGGAGCAGAGCCCTGACTCCGTGCCGATGAACAGCTCGCCCGTCTCGTTGTCGATGACCATCGACTCGATGTTGTTCGAGAACAACAGGCTGTTCTCCGTGGTGAAGTTCTGCAGCTGGGTCATGTTGTCGGCACTGATCAGATAGATGCCGCTGCCTTTCGTACCCAGCCACTTGCGGTTGCCTCCGTCGACGACGATGCAGTTCACCACTGCGCCGTTCATCAGGTAGTCGGCGTAGTTCGAGCCGTCGTTGCGAGGCACCTTCACCTGAGTGAGGTAGGGCTCGTTGTCGTAGACACGCTCTGCCTCTAGGAGGAAGAGTCCGCGGTTGGTGCCTATCCAGAGGTTGTTGTCGAGATCCTCTACCACGCAGTAGGGTGAGTATTCGGAGTACGACGTGCCATCCTGGTTGATGATGGTCTTGAACGAGTTGATGATCTGGTTGCTCTTTGGGTCGTAGCAATAGATGGAGGGCGTGTCGCTGTGGTTGTTGACAAACCAGATGAGTCCCCTGCTGTCGATGGTGATGGCCTGCATGCCGTTGAGGCTCTTGCCGCCGTTCATCAGCGTGGGCTGCTTGTGCGATATCCACTCGCCGTCCTTGGTGCGCTCTACGATGCTGTTCTCCGTCACCTGGCTCTGCAGCATCCAGAGGTTGCCCTCAGCGTCGAAGGCCAGTGTCTCAGTCAGCACGTAGCGGTTGCTGGTGGTGGCTGTCTGTAGGATGCTGTTGTCCTTGTGATAGTACTTTACGAGCTGCCCGTCGTTGTACTCGAACACCCCCGGCCGTCCGCTGGCGAAGATATGGTCGTTGTCGAAGGGATCGACATCTACCGACATCACATCGACAAATCGCCAGGTGCTCGACTCTGTGCCGTCGACGCCCGTAAAGTCGTCGGGAAGGATGGTCCACTCCCTGTTCTCGATGTTGAAGAGCTGCACGGTGCCCGGGCGTTGGAGGTCTACCAGCTGGTCGTAGCCTGCCCCGCTGGAGTAGATGGTGCCGTTCTTCAGGCGCATGAATCCGAAGTGGTTGTATTTGGGTCCGCCAGGCTTTAGGGTCTTGACGAGGTCGATGTTCTCGTTCCAGTCGCTCATGTCCTTCACGAAGAGGTCGGCAGGAGCGTCAGCCTGTGTCCAGCTGTGGCCGTCGATGAGGTTGCTTGTGAGCAGTCCTGTGAGCACCTTTCCCTGGGCGTTCCTGATGTAGATGTTCGTCGTGCCGACGGCGATGTCGGTGATATTCTCGTTGAGGATGTATGACTCAGCAATCTCTGCCCGTTTCATATTGACCTTCACCACGCCGAATCCTGTGCCAAGATAGGCATATACATCGTTGATATAGACGGTGTTGACGGTCTTGTCCTGTGTCATACTCTTGGCATAGAGTGCGCTGATGTTCTGCACGTTGCCCTCGGCATCCATGAGGTCGATGTTCGCGTTCTGGTAGACGATGATGAGTCGCTTGGCAGCATTGTTCCAGGCGATGTGAGTGATGTGGGTGTCGCTCAGGGCGTTCACCTTGTCGTAGGTGGTGATGCTCTGGTCGTTGAAGTTGTAGCTGTAGAGGTCGTCCGAGGCGCGTACGAACAGCATGTGTCCGCCCTTCACGATCTGCTGTGGCTCGTAGTACGACATATAGGAGCGCCAGGTGCCTATCTGGGCGTACAGGGTGAGGGGTAAAAGGGTTATCAGGTAAAAGGGCAAGAGCCATTTTACTACCTTCGTCGTATTGCTGTGGTTCGGTGTTCTCATTGCGATTTGGGCGAGTTGGGGTTGTGGGGGATTTTAGGGTTTATGGGCGATTGGGGTTTATGGGTGGGTTGGGGACTGTAAGTAATGTGCAAGCTTCTGGGTGGCGCGTGCACGGTGGCTGATCTGGTTTTTGATCTCCTCGCCAAGCTCTGCAAAAGTCTTGTCGTAGCCTTCCGGACGGAAGATGGGGTCGTAGCCGAAGCCCCCTGCCCCACTCCGCTCGCGGGTGATCTCACCCTCCACGATGCCCTCGAAGGTGTGCTCCTGCCTGATGCTCGTACAGCCACAGGGACAGACATCCTTCTTCTCTATTAACGCGATCACCGTGCGGAATCTTGCCTTGCGATTGTTATTTTCTCCTAATTCGTGCAAAAGTTTCGCCATGTTGGCCTCAGAGTCATGACCTTCTCCGGCATAGCGCGCACTATAGACGCCAGGTGCTCCGTCCAGGGCATCGACTTCCAGGCCAGTGTCGTCGGCAAAGACGCTGCAGTGGTAGTGCTGCCAGATGTACTCTGCCTTCTGGCGGGCGTTGGCCTCGAGCGTAGTGCCCGTCTCAGGGATGTCAGCGTCGCATCCGATGTCCTTCAGCGAGAGCACCTCGATGCTGTCGCCGAGGATGTGGCGTATCTCCTGCAGCTTATGTGGATTGTTCGTTGCGAATACTATTCTCATGTTTCTGCTCTTTGATTTTCACTTTGATCTGGTCGAAGCCTTCGCCAAAGACACCGATGACGGAGCTCTGCGAGACGAATGCCTGTGGGTCGATCATCTTGATAAGTCGGAAGATGGCAGTGCTCTCGCTCTTCTTCGCCAGGATACAGAGCACCTTGCGCTCCTGACCCGTGTACCACCCGTGTCCGTCGAGGATGGTGACGCCGTGCTCCAGCTTCGTGCCGATGGCATTGGCTATCTCCTGCCATTTCGACGAGAATATGAGGAACTGTACCGACTGTCGCTGACGGTTCATGATGAAGTCGACCATGAAGTTCTCGATGACCATCGTACAGAGTCCGAACACCACCATGTGAGCCCTCTGGAGCATGTCGCCGAACTGTGGCACGAGCAGACAGGAGCCGATGATGATGAGGTCGAGGAACGTCAGTACCGTTCCCAGCGACACATCGCGGTATTTGTTCACGGAGGCAGCTATGATGTCGGTGCCTCCCGTCGATCCGTTGTTGAGGAAGACGATGCCCAGGGCTGAGCCCGTCATCGTGCATCCCAGCACCAGCGACATGAAGTTCTGACCCTCGCCCAGGATCTTCACGAAGTGTCCTGTCTCGTCGAGTGGCATGAGCGACTGGAAGAGTCCCAGCAGGAACGACAGCATGGTGAAGGCATAGATGGTCTTCGACAGGAATT
>CAMNHM010000013.1 GCA_946539475.1 uncultured Prevotellaceae bacterium
TCATAGGCATCTTCAGCTGAGCCTCACCCTCGACCTTTGCCTCGGCAATGATCTTGCGAGCCTCGTCAGCCTGCTCCTTCGTGAGCCAGCCCTTGGCAGTGTTGCTCTCGATGTGGTCCTCGCTGTCGACGTGAGCGGGGTTGATGCCAGCCTTGTTGAGCTTCATGTCAACAAACTTCTGCACCTGCTCAAGCTTCGTCTTCTCAACAGCGGTCTTATACTCCTCGTCGAGAATCTTCTGGTCGATGCTGTCGGCGTCGAGAGCGATGGGCTTCATGGCAGCCACCTGCATGGCGAGCTTGTGACCCACTTCCTGGTTCTCCTTATTCAGCTGAACCATCGTGCAGAGCATGTGCTTGCCCATATGGTCGTAGACCTCCACGTTCTCACCCTCGAGATAGAGGTAGCCGTCGAGCTCCATCTTCTCACCGGTGATACCCGAACGCTGAGTGACAGCCTCCTGAGCCTTCTGTCCGTTGATGTCGAGCTCCTTCACCTCGTCGAGCGTCTTGCACTTGGCAGCGACGGCGGCGTCGAGGATCGTACGTGTCAGCGCGATGAAGTCGGCACCGTTAGCCACGAAGTCGGTCTCACACTTCAGGGCGATCATAGCAGCGAAGCCATTCTCACTCTTCACGAGTACACAACCATTCGAGGTCTCACGATCGGAACGCTTGGCAGCAATAGCCAGTCCGCGCTCGCGGAGCAGCTCCTTAGCACGGTCGAAGTCGCCTTCGGCCTCGGTAAGGGCCTTCTTCACATCGGCCAGACCGGCACCGGTCATAGCGCGAAGCTTTTTGATATCGTCAATTGAAATTGCCATTTTGTTTACGATTAACTGTTTTACAATTTAGTTTTTGATTACTCGGCAGCGGGAGCCTCTTCCTCAGCAGCGGGTGCTGCCTCAGCTACGGGAGCAGCGGGAGCCTCATCCTTGCGAGCACGGCGTGCACCTGCGCGACGTGGGCGAGCCTCTTCAGCCTCGGCCTCAGCCTGTGCGTCGGCAGCCTTCTCGTCAGCCTTCTCAGCCTTACGCTCCTCCAGGCCTTCGGCGATGGCAGCGCAGCAAGCATTGAGGATCACCTCAACGGAGTCCTTGGCATCATCATTAGCGGGGATGACAAAGTCCACGTTCGAGGGATTACTGTTGGTATCGACGATACCGAACACGGGGATACCCAGGCGATTGGCCTCGCGGACAGCGTTGTTCTCCTTCATCACGTCGACAACGAAGAGGGCGCTGGGCAGACGGGTGAGGTCGACGATCGAGCCGAGGTTCTTCTCGAGCTTAGCACGCTGACGCGTCACCTGCAGCAGCTCACGCTTCGACAGGTTGCCAAACGTACCGTCCTGCATCAGCTTGTCGATGTTGGCCATCTTCTTCACAGCCTTGCGGATGGTGGGGAAATTAGTGAGCATGCCACCGGGCCAGCGCTCGATGACATAAGGCATGTTGATGCTGGTTGCCTTCTCGGCAATCACTTCCTTAGTCTGTTTCTTAGTACCTACGAAGAGGATTTTCTTGCCCTGACGGGCGATGTTCTTCAGGGCCTCAGCAGCATCGTCGATCTTGGCGATGGTCTTGTGGAGGTCGATGATGTGGATACCGTTACGCTCGGTGTAGATGTAGGGAGCCATTGCGGGGTTCCACTTGCGCTTCAGGTGACCGAAGTGGCATCCGGCCTGCAGAAGCTGGTCAAAATTTGTTCTTGCCATTTTGCTTTTAATGCTTTTTGTTGTTTACTTTCTTTTTAATTCTTTCGCTTTAGAATCAGCCTGCAGGTAATCCGCGTGGGAGTCCTGCCGGTTTAGATACTAAACGTGTTCAGTTTCTATCTGACGATTGTCCAAATAGATTAACGCTTACTGAACTGGAAGCGACGACGAGCCTTGGGCTGTCCGGGCTTCTTACGCTCAACCTCACGGCTGTCGCGGGTAAGGAATCCCTGAGTCTTCAGCGTCTTCTTGTCCTCAGCATTCACCTTGACGAGTGCGCGGGCAATTGCCATGCGCAGAGCCTGGCTCTGACCGGTGAAACCACCACCGTCGAGGTTAGCCTTGATGTCGTACTTCTCGGCGCACTCCAGCAGGTTCAGAGGTTGCTTCACCACGTACTGCAGGATGGCTGAGGGGAAATATTCGGTTATGTCTTTCTTATTGATCGTGATCTTGCCGGTACCTTCCGACATGTAAACGCGAGCTACTGAGCTCTTACGACGACCTATTGCGTTAATTACTTCCATCTCTCCTTACTTATTTATACTGGTTAATATCAATAGCCTTGGGCTTCTGTGCCTCATGCTTGTGCTCAGTTCCCTCATAGATGTAGAGGTTGTTCAGCAGACTGCGTCCCAGAGGGCCTTTGGGCAGCATGCCCTTGACGGCGTGCTTGAGGATGCGCTCCACTCCGAAGGGCTTCTTGCGAAGCTCGGCGGGGGTGTTGAAACGCTGTCCACCGGGATAGCCAGTATAACGTGTGTAGACCTTGTCGGTCTCTTTCTTGCCAGTGAACTTCACCTTGGCAGCATTGATGATGATGACGTTGTCGCCGCAGTCGACGTGCGGAGTGAAGCTGGGCTTATACTTACCGCGGATGAGCTTGGCGACCTTCGAGGCGAGGCGTCCTACTACCTGGTCGGTAGCGTCGATGACGACCCACTCCTTCTTGGCTGTCTCCTTATTGACGGAGACGGTCTTGTAACTTAAAGTGTTCATTTCTTCGTTAATTACTAAAAAACAGTTGTTTACTTTATAAAGTTTTGTTGTTGAACGCCGATTCACAAACCACGTCGTCCGGCCAAAGACGAACGCTATTTACACGACGCCCGCGGGGATTCTAAGACTCTCCCCTAATAATCGGACTGCAAAGGTACTGCTTTTTCGGCAAATACTGCACTTCTCATTATTGCCGACCCATTCTTTTTACGATTATTTAACACAAATCAGGAAGAGAACTCTCGCGCTCCCTCCCTGATGTTGCGGTTTCGTTGCCAGACGGACTGCTAGTCCCAAATACTCTGGTGATAGTAGCGGAAGTTCGTCGGGAAGTAGAAGTAGTTGTCGGGATTCGACTCGTCGGTGAGCTGGAACTCTCCCGGCGACATCTTCGACCCGGTGCGCGGCGAAATCTTGAAGGTCTTCCACTCATCCTTCGGTGCGATACAGTCGACGAAGTACTTGAATCCGGCCTCATAGAGGTTGACGCCCAGTCCGTGCGTCTCCTTTCCTGTCCAGCGCAAGGCAATCTCGTTGTTGCTCACCTTCTTCATCTCCAGCGGATAGTGGATCTCGCCCGAGCCATACCACATATTAAAGACGAGGTCGATGTTTCCCTTGCCGTCGGTGCTCAGACAGACGTAGACGAGGTTGTCGGGATTGTACTTGCCGCTGCGACGCAGGGCGTTCTTAGCCTTATCCCACTCGCCCTGGGTGTAGGTTCCCTGGCTGCTGTATCCCCAGAATCGGCTGTCGTACTCCTCATCCTGTGTGAAGTAGTTGGCAAAAGGCTTCGGGATGATGGCTGCCTGTCCGTGGATGTCGTCGTAGCCCGACTGGTCGGCATTGATGTGCATCTCGCGCACCATCACGCCCTTGTACTCGATGGGCTCGAGGAAGTAGATACCTCCGACGAGGTTGCCGTAGCTGTAGAGATGGCCATCGATTGAGGGGTCGTCGTCCTCCATCCAGATGCTGAGGTTCTGGTAGCCGCTATAGAATCGGGCGGGCAGTGTGTCGCCGGCACAGACGAAGGAGCAGTTGTAGGGAGCATAGTTCGAGGTAATCGAGTCGCAAGCCTTCTGGTATTCCTGTGCGCTGACGGGCAGTTTGATCATGACGAAGGGCAGCTGCTTGGTCTTGCCGCGCCCGAAGATGGTGTCCTCGTTGGCCGAGAATCGGTCGAGGCAGAACTCGAAGTCGCCCTGCATGTCCTGCGAGAAGAACTGCGACTGGTCGGCATAGGTATGGAAGAAGGAGTTATAGGTATCGAACGAGAGTACGATGCCGTTGTCCATCTTGAACGAGTACATGCTCTGCACGCTGTCCTTGTCGCGGTCGACGGCCAGGCGCTCGGTCGACGTGGAGCGATAGAACGTACACCACGTCTGGTCGAACTTCACGGCGTAGGTATAGACGGCGGGGTGCCTCGTCGTTGGGTTGTCGGTGTAGAGTGCCCATCCGTGCTCGTTGTTGTTGAACACCCGGCGGTACTCAGCCATCCACTGGTCGCTGCGGTTGGCAGGGTCGACGCTGAAGAGGTCGTCCTCCTTCATCTCGCACGACGTGATCACGGTGGCTCCTATGGCCAATAGTGATAGCAATCTGATGATCTTTTTCATGTTCTCTTCCTCCTTTCTTTATAAACTGATGTCGTCAAAATCCATCTCTGCCAGGTTGGCCTCGCGTCGCTGTACGGCGTCGCGGACGGCATCGATGTCCAGCTTCCAGTTGTCGGCAAAGTAGTCGCGCACGATGCGCAGCTTCTGCGTGATCTTGTTGCGCCCGTCGGTGCCGGCTCTGTCAAGGATGCTCTGAAACTCCTCCTCCGTGCTGCAGATATAGGTAGAGAACGTCTCGGCGAAATCCTCGTCGGCAGTATATGCAGCATAGGCCGTGACGAAGCCCATCGAGAATATCTGCGGGTCGTCGGGGCCGGTGAAGACTGAGGTGTAGCTGCCGCCCAGATAGTCGGTGCCTGTCACCTGGTTGAACTCATTGGTGTAGGGCACGCGCTGATGGAACGTGTGGGCATACTCGTGGATGATGGTATGGAAATAGTTGGCGTTCAGCTGCCCACGGTCGGTGATGACGTCGTGGGCCTGCCAGTTCGAGTCGTAGAACTGTTCGCCCAGGTGGTTGACATACCAGAGGTTGATCTTATAGCCGCCCTCCGACGAGCCCAGCGTGTAGCTGCCGTTGGAGTTCCAGCCAGGGTTGCCGACGAGCTGCACGAGCTTCGGGAAGCTGTTGCGCACGAACTCCGGTCCGCCGGTCACCTCGTCGAAGGAGTCGAAGCAGATGTACTTCAGGATGCGTGCCATGCGCACGGCATTCTCATACTTGGCAGGCACGAGGATGTAGTCCATCGATATCTCGTTGTCCTCCCAGCGGTAGCGCAGCTCAATGTTGTAGCGCTCCACATAGTTCTTCTCGAGCCATCGGTCGAGGTCGTTCTGCGGCGTCTGTGAGTCGACGATGACGCTGATGCCCCTGTCGACCTCGTCGTCGGAGCAGGCCGTGAAGGCCACGGCGGCAACGCCCATCATTGCACAGATGAAATATTTTGCTTTCATAAATCTTCCTGTTTGTTTTGTTGGTTACTTCTTGAATTCAATCGTCTCACTCTTCGGCGTCCACTTCACGAACTCAGGAGTTGTCTCGGCAGGACGGGGGTTGGGCTGCAGGCCGGCGCCGCGCACCTCGAAGGGCAGCTGGATGGCCTGTCGCGGGTCGCGATACTCCATCGAGTCGGTCAGCGTGAGCATGTTCAGTGCGGCATTGATCTCGCGGCGGTAGATCTTCATGCCGTAGCGCTTGACGTCAAACCAGCGCATGCCCTCGTGGAGGAACTCCAGTCGGCGCAGCAGCAGGATGGTCTGCAGCAGGCACTCCTGGTCGCTGCCCTCCGTGAGCTGCAGCCACTCGGGATGGAGGTGCTTGCGCGGCATGGGGCGCTCGGGCAGGTAGTAGTCGTACTTGTGATGCCACTTGTGGATGCTCTCCATTGTCAGGTCGCGGGGAACTTTCTCGGTAGAGTACTCCACGACATACTCGAAGGGGTCCCAGTTGTAGTGGCCTCCGCTGACGTAGGTCACCGAGTCGACGATGAAGCTGTTGGTCCAGATGTTGATGTCGGAGAGTGCCTTGTCGTTTTGCCCGAGGATGGCATAGGCCTCGGCACGGTTGAGCACGGCCTCCTCAGCCTTCAGGGCTACGACGACGGTGCGTGCATATCCCGTGTGGTTGTTGGGGTTGATCTTCTCGAAGTAGTAGGGTGTCTTCGGCAGCAGGAACTTGTCGTACGTCTGGCTATAGAACCAATAGAAGTTGAAGATGGCCTGCGACTCTGCAGCTGCCTGTGTCTCAGGTGCCCAGGGTGTTGCGAAGAACAGCTCTGCCTGCCCGATGTAGTGGTTGGTGTTGAAGCGCCCGCCCGTCGAATACCCCTGGAAGTATAGGGCGTCGTAGGAGATGACGGGCAGCAGCAGGAAGTTGGCCTGGTCGTTGACCGAGGTGTACTGCATGGCGCGCGGCTGCATGTCGTCGGTGGGCATGCTCTTCATGGCGGCATAGTCGCGCATCAGGGCGGCGGGATTGTCGCCGAGGGCCTTCGTCGAGTACTCGATGACCTTCTCCGGCTGCTGGTAGAACAGGTAGAAACGCGAGGCGAACGTATAGGCTGCCTTCGAGTTGAAGTGGTAGCGGGGGTTGGTGTAGATGACGTCGCTCATCAGCTGCATACCCTCGAGCAGGTCTTTCTCGATCAGGCGGTAGTCCTCGGCCACCGACGGACGCTCGTAGTGCGGATTGAGCGTCGACTCGGGCTCCGTGATGTAGGGAATGCCGAGGTCGGTCTCGCTGTGGGTCTTCGAGTAGTTCTGACAGAAGATGTTCGTCAGGATGAAGTGGGAGTAGGCACGGCAGAGCAGCGCCTCGCCACGCAGGGCGCGCAGCTCGTCGCTGGCAGCGATGCCGCCCAGCTCTTCGATAGCCTGCAGGGCGTGGTTGGCCGATGCGATGGCGGCGTAGTGGCCTTGCCATACCATCGCGGCGTTCTCGTTGTCTTCCTCGGTAATCTCCTGCCAGCGGTAGCACTGCTCCGAGAAGCGGTCGTAGTTGCCGTTGAGGTCGCCGTTGAGGTCGTCGGCATTATCAGATGCGAGCTCGGTCAGCCGGACATAGGTGTCGTGCGGATAGGCCGACGTGACGAGGGCCTCTACCTTCTCCACCTTGTCGATTTCAATTCGGTCGTCGGGCAGTGCATCAAGGAAGTCGTTGCAGCTGGAAAGGGTTGCGACAAAGCCGCAGCTTACCGAGAACATCAATAGGAAATTTTTCATATATCTGGTAGTCATAACTTCTTTGCTTTGTTAAGTTGTTACTTTGTTACCTTGTTACTATGTCACCTTGTTGCTTTGGTTAGAATCCCAGACGCACGGTGAACGTGAACTGACGCGGCATCGGCGAGGCCACACCACCCGTGTTGAAGAATTCGGGATCGTTGCCGTTGAGCTTCTTGTCGGCATAGATCAAGAAGAGGTTGGTGGCCTGTAACTTCAGGTTGACGTTCTGCAGGCCGATGGGAGCGATCCAAGCCTTCGGGAAGGTGTAGTCGAGCGAAATTTCCTTCATGCGGATGAAGTCGCCTTTGGCAACACGCTCTGTGCAGTAGTTGTAAGCGTTGTACGCAATAGAGAGGTTCGGGTTGAGGAAGTTCTGACGCACCGACGGGATGACGGGAACGGTGGTGATTTCCTCTTCGCCGGATGCCGACCAGCGGTTGTTGAACTCGCGCGGGGTGGCCACGAGGTCGTTGTAGACGTTGCGGAACACGGGGTCGAGGCGCACCTTGTTGCCGAACGAATAGACGATGAACGCGGTCAGGCGGAAGCCTTTGTACTTGAAGACGTTCTCGAAGGAACCGTAGTCGGTGGGATCGGTAGAGCCCTCATACTTCAGCCACGACAGGTCGGCAAACTCCTGGAAGTTGACGCCGTCCATGGTGACCTCGTCGTTCTGCACGCGGAAGGTGGGCAGACCCTCAGAGGTGAGCTTCTCAAACGGAATGGAGAACAGGGCACGCACGGGATAGCCCTCGAGGGCGAAACCGTTGGAGCGAATCAGGTCGATGACGCGCGTGGTGCTCTTCAGGTTGGTCACCTTATTGTGCTGGTGCGAGTAGAGGAATGTGGTGTTCCACTCGAAGTCCTGTGTCTTGATGTTCTTTGTAGAGAGCGAGAGCTCGAAACCGTCCGACTTCATGTCGGCAATGTTACCGAACTTGTCGATCTGTCCGCCTACGCCTTCCGTCACGAGCGGGCCGATGAGGTCGTAGTTGTTACGCTTGTACCAGCTCACCTCGAGGTTGATGCGGTTGTTGAGGAATCCCATGTCGGCCGTCAGCGAGAGCTCGTGCTTCTTCTCGTAGGTCAGGTCGCTGTTGCCCAGCTCGGTGATGCCGATGGCCGTCTCACGTCCGGCGACGTCGGGGCGCCAGGTGATGTAGCTGTTCATGATGGGGTTCGAGTTCGAGATGTCGTAGGGGCCGCGGTCGGCGGTCAGCGAGTAGGAGCCTTTCAGCGTGAGGTGCGAGAACCAGGGCTCCATCTGCCTGAACCACTCCTCCTCGTGGGCGTTCCAGGCGCCGGAGACGTTCCATGTGGGCAGCCAGCGGCTCTTGCGGGCGCGGCCCAGGGTGTTCGTACCCTCATAGCGCACGGTGCCGTTCAGGATGTAGCGACCCTTATAGGAATAGGTGCCGGTGGCGAAGAAGGCTGCCGTGCGGTCGAGGGTATGCCCGAAGTTGGCAATCTCGGAGTTCTCGCGGGCGGCTTTCTCGTACGACAGGGGCGAGAAGTTCACCGTGCTGGCAAAGCCGTACTGGCGCCCCCAGACGCGCTCCCACGAGTTGTCGCGGCGCGTGGAGTTGGTCTCCATGCCTCCGAAGAGGTTCATGATGTGGGTATTGTCGAACACGTGGTTGTAGGCCACCGTGGCGCGGAAGTCCCACGACGTCATGTGGTACGTGGTCTTGTCGTAGATGCCGCCATAGGGCAGCACGCTGACAGGCACAGCGTAGGGGTCGTCGGGATCGGTCCAGAGGTAGGGGTTGGTATCGCGCACCAGCGTATTGGGCATCGCACGATAGGCATTGGCCTGATTGGAGTACTCCGTGGCGTTGTGCTCCGAAGTGGAGGCGACGCGCTTCACGGCTGCCAGCCCGTTGAGCTCCAAGCCCTGCAGGGGCTTCCAGGTGAGCAGGCCCTGGATTTTGAACTCGTTGGTGTTCAGGTCGATGTAGTTCTCCTCCAGCTCGTGGAAGATGTTGAAGGGGTTGTAGTTGCGGGTGTAGTACTCGTCGGGGTCGAGCACGCGCGAGGTGTTAAGGGCGTAGCTGTAGGGATTGATGTCGAAGGCACGGCTCACCTCACCGCTCACCAGGTTCACCTCCTGCGACAGCGTGCCGGGGGCCTTCTGCTCGCGCGTCGAGGCGTTGCCGATGACCTGCATCTTCAGACGCTCGGAGAAGTTGAACGTCGAGTTGAAGTTGGCAGTATAGCGCTTCACCTTGCTCTGCTTGTACCACCCGGGGTCGAACATTGCCGACACGGAGGCATAGTGCTGAGCCTTCTCAGTGCCGGTGGAGATGCTCACCGAGTGATTCTGCATCACGCTGTTGTCGAACAGCAGGTCGAACCAGTCGGTGTTCCTGTACTCCTGCTCGCGAAGCCACTGGTTGCGGCCGGCATCGGTGTTCAGCACCTCGCCGCTGGCAATCAGCGTGGCCAGCTTGCCGTAGACGCCGCTGGAGTTGGCGTTCACCACGTCAGCAGGGCTCATATAGCCCTTCTTGGCCAACTCCTGGTAGACCGACATCTGCTCCTGCGAGTTCATGATGTTGAAGTTCTGGTAGCTGGGCACGAGGCGCATCGTCAGCTCGCCCGTGTAGTTCACGTTCGTGCGACCGGCCTTGCCTCGCTTCGTATTGATGACAATCACGCCAGCCATCGCGCGCGCGCCATAAATAGATGTGGCACTACCGTCGCGAAGAATCTGGAACGACTCGATGTCGTCGGCATTCAGGCCGGCGATGGCGCTCGAGAGCAACGTCTCGGCATTACCCGACGACAGCTCGTCGGTGTCGACGTCGATGACGTTCTCCTGTATCACGCCGTCGACAATCCACAGCGGCTGTGAATTACCATAGATGCTCGTCGCGCCACGCACCTGGATGCGCGGGGCAGTGCCGAACGTGCCGGTGACATTCTGGACGGTGACACCGGCGGCACGGCCTTCCAGCGAGCGCGAGATGTCGGGCACACCGTCGAGCTTAGCATCCTCAGCATTGATAAACGTCGTAGAGCCTGTAAAAAGGCGCTTGTCCATGTTCTGCATGCCAGTCACGACGACGTCGGAAAGCGTCGTGCTGGGCTGGAGAACGATTCGCATACCAGCACGCGGCGAAACGGTCTTCGTCTGCATACCCACATAGCTCACCGTCAGGCGCTTGCCATCGGGGACGGTGATGCTAAAACGGCCGTTGACATCGGTGACGGCACCAGCGTTCGTACCGCTGACCTTCACCGAGGCGCCAATCACGGGCTGACCGTCTTCTTCCGAAACGACCGTACCCGTCACTGCCGTCTGAGCCCAAGCCGTACCTGCGAAGAGGAGAATCAGGCTCAAAAGCATGAATAGTTTTTGTCTCATCTGTTAATTTTTTAGTTGATAATTTGGAAAAATCTTCTGGAACGCGGCAAAGGTACGCAAAAATTGTTAAACGTACACGCCATCAACCGTTAAAAACACTTAAATCCGACGAGAATAAAATTCTGCGCTGTCACAGTGGCACTGCTAAATGGACAGGCAACAAGCTGCCGACCTCCTCCGATTATTTAACTTACTCGTCGGAATATTCTCAACAAATGCCCTCGCGAGAAGGCCGCTCTTGCAGCCAAGCGGCCATTTGGCCGCAAACGGACGAATTCTGAGCATAGTTGTAAGCCACTGACAACTAACGCTTTATCGTCTTCCGACATTTTCCTTGCCACAAAAAAAGGGCGAAAACAGGCACTTTCCGCTCCAAAAAGGGCATCTTTGGGAGCCTTTTTTCCGAGAAAAAGCGACTCCGGGATGGACACTAGAGGTAGCTAGTATCGGAGTTTGATGCCGCTAGTAGCGGAACTCCGACACTGCTAGTATCGGTCTGCCATACTGCTAGTGCCAATCTCTGGTGACGCTAGTGCCACACTTTGAGGCTGTCCCCACGCTGGTAGCAATACCATTTCCACGCTGGTAGCGACACGTCCGTCGCATACTAGCAACCCCAAGGTCGCCTTCGGACGACCGCAAAACCGCCTTCGGGCGACTGCACCCCCGACACCAGGCGACAGCCCTCCCACTTTCGGCTCGTTCACGCTTCCCCACCCCACCTGTGCAGTCTGACAGACGCCATCTTCCCGCCAGAATTTTCCAGATTGCCTCTCGCAGAGAACCCATTTTTCAACCAATTATATTTATATACGAAAAACATCTTTCAGTACATACCTCACGAACAACTTCGTCTCCACATACGCTATGAGCAGCCACACCAATACCCGAGACTCTCATCAGGAGACAACGAAAGCCAGCATTTTTCTGCCGTTCCCTTTGTAGTTACAAAAATTCTACGTAACTTTGCACCCGATTTGCGCGCGGGCGTACAATAAAATATGTACCCTCACGCGACCAAAAGACAGGCAAAGAAGCTTAACAGTATTAGAATAACGATTCATAAATAGATTCAAAATCATGACAAAAAAACATATCAGGCCCCTGCCATCGAGTGCATCGACATCATGCTGAGCTGCATGCTGGCAGACAGCCTGAACAATGTCGAAGGCAACGCCGGCTTCAACTACGGCGGCAGTGGCAACGGAGCTGCCCACTCACGTCAGGGCGGCGACTGGGAAGACGAGGAGTAAGTCCGGTCACATATCAGTACCTTTGGGCCAACGCCCAAGAGTTCTTTTAGTCGCTATCGCTTTTTAAAAAGCGGCAAAGCCGAGCGCTTACTTATTCGTACCTTTGTAGTCAAAATAAAGCTGAAAGAGATGAGAAAGCTACTTTTCGCCCTCGCACTGATGCTCACGATGGGAGCAGGTGCAGCAATGGCACAGAACAGCGCCATTGAGAATATCATGACGCGTACGTCGATACGCAAGTTCAAGCAACAGCCCGTCGAAGCGGAGAAGGTCGAGACGATGCTGCGCGCAGCAATGGCTGCCCCGACAGCCGTGAACCGTCAGCCCTGGCACTTCGTCGTGGTCGACGACAAGGCTGTGCTGGCAAAGCTTGCCGGACAGGGCCGCGGCGGCGACATGCTGCGCAATGCGCCGCTGGCCATCGTCGTCTGCGGCAATACCGAGAAGGCCCTCGAGGGCGACGCACAGTCGTTCTGGATACAGGACACCAGCGCCGCCACCGAGAACCTGCTGCTGGCAGCCCACGCCCTTGGGCTGGGTGCGGTCTGGACGGGCGTCTACCCCATCATGCAGCGTGCCGGCCACGTGCAGAAGGTGCTCGGCCTGCCTGAGTATGTCATCCCGCTGGCCACCGTCGTCATCGGCTACCCCGACGAGCAGCCTGCGCCTAAAGATAAGTGGAAGCCGGAAAACGTGTCATACAATCAATACGGACAGAAGAAATGATACAGTCGATGACCGGCTACGGCAAGGCGTCCGTGGCCTACAAGGGAAAGAAAATCAACGCCGAAATCAAGTCGCTCAACTCCAAGCAGCTCGACCTCACCTCACGCATCGCCCCACTCTACCGCGAGAAGGAGATGGAGATGCGCCAGATGATCGCTGCCGCACTGGAACGCGGAAAGGTGGACTTCGCCCTCTGGATTGAGAAAGAGGAGGGCGTCGACGCTACACCCGTCAACGGTGTCCTCATGGAGAATTACTACCACCAGCTGCGCACCATTGCCGAGAAGACAGGCATACCAGAGCCACAGGACTGGATGTACACCCTGACGCGCATGCCCGACGTGCTGACGAAGACTGACACTGAGGTGCTCAGCGATGAGGAGTGGGCAGCAGCAAAGCAAGCCGTTGAGGGAGCCATCAGCGCACTGGTGGACTTCCGCCGTCAGGAGGGCGCCGCGCTGGAGGCGAAGTTCGCTGAGAAGATCGACAATATCGAGCGCCTGCTGGCAGAGATCGAGCCCTATGAGAAACAACGTGTGGAGAAGATACGCCAGCGCATCGTCGACGGCCTGCAGCAGATTCCCGGCGTGGAATACGACAAGAACCGCCTCGAGCAGGAACTCATCTACTACATCGAGAAGCTCGACATCAGCGAGGAGAAGCAGCGCCTGACGAACCACCTGCGCTACTTCCGCGAGACGATGGCCGACGGTCACGGACAGGGGAAGAAGCTAGGCTTCATCGCCCAGGAGATGGGGCGCGAGATCAACACCACGGGCTCGAAGTCGAATCAGGCAGAGATGCAGAACATCGTCGTGCAGATGAAAGACGAGCTGGAGCAGATCAAGGAACAAGTACTTAATGCATTGTAAGAACATGTCTAAACTGTTGATAGTAAGCGCACCAAGCGGCAGCGGCAAGTCGACGATCGTCAACTGGCTGATGAAGGAACACCCGGAGCTGAACCTGTATTTCAGCATCTCGTGCACCAGCCGCCAGCCCAGGGGGACGGAGCAGGACGGTGTGGAATATTTCTTCCTGTCGCCGGAGGAGTTTCGGCAGCGCATCGATAACGATGAGTTCCTGGAGTATGAGGAGGTGTACGAGAATCGCTTCTACGGAACGTTGAAGGCACAGGTGGAACGCCAGTTGAAAGCCGGCCAGAACGTCGTGTTCGACGTCGACGTGAAGGGTGGCATCAACATCAAACGCCACTACGGCGACAGGGCCATGAGCCTCTTCATCCAGCCCCCGTCAGTGGAAGAGCTGCGCCGCCGCCTCGAGGGACGCGGCACCGACAGCGCCGAAGCCATCGAGAGCCGCCTGGCAAAGGCCGCATACGAGATGACCTTCGCCCCGCAGTTCGACCATATCGTCGTCAACGACGACCTGGCGACAGCCAAGGAGGAAACGCTCGCCCTGGTCAGCGCCTTCCTAGCGCTCTAGGAGCTCCCGCTCCCCGGCATTCCCCCGTCAAGTATGTTGCGTTGACAACGCAACATACTCAACAGTAAGAAAAAAGCCCATGAACGAAGAAACCTTCCGAAAGCAGCAGCCCTTTGCGGGCAGGAAAAAGCCATCCATGCAGCGACGCGCTGTCTGGAACGACTATAGCGACCGCAAAATGTACATGCTGACAATGGTCACCGAAGGGCGCCGCCCCCTTTTCGGAGAGGTTATCGGCAGGAGTGAAGCACCCGCCGGGTCGCCAGATGCACCTGCCATCTGTCTCTCGCCATTGGGCTTTGCCGTAGAAAGGGAATGGTGGGCCTCAGCCGACCACCATCCAGAGATTTCTGTCGTTGCCCTGCAGATGATGCCTGACCACCTGCATGGTATCCTCTTTGTGAAAGAGAAGATGGAAAAGCCACTTGGCATGGCTATCCGTGGCTTCAAGCAAGCCTGCAACCGCCACTACCGTGAGCTCCTGCTTGGCATCGCCCCCGTCCAGTATGTTGCGTTGTCAACGCAACAAACCCGACAAGACCGCCGAGGAGAGAACCGGAGCCACGGCCAGCTCTTCGCCAGAGGCTATAACGACCGTATCCTTTACGGACAGGGACAGCTGGAGCGATGGCTCGACTACCTGGGCGACAATCCGCGCCGACTGCTGATGAAGCGCGAACATCCTGACCTGTTTCGCGTACAGCGCAACCTGACTGTCGCCGGCATGACCTTCTCAGCCATTGGCAACCGTTTCTTGCTCGACCGTCCGGAATTATTACAGGTCCAGTGCTCGCGGATGATGACTGAAACAGAGGTGAATGCCTACGTGGATAAATGCCTGACGACCTGCCGTCAAGGAGCTGTGCTCGTTTCGCCATCCATCTCGCCTGGTGAGAAAGCCGTGATGAGAGCGGCCTTCGAGGCCGGATTCCCGTTAGTATATCTGCAGGAGAACGGCTTCACTGACCTGGCCAAGCCTGGCGGCAGGCGCATGGAAGCCTGTGCCAGAGGCCAGCTACTCGTCCTTGCGCCATGGGAGCATCACAATGAGCGGACCGCCATCAGCCGCAGCCAGTGCCTCTCGCTCAACGACATGGCTCACGCCATCTGCAACAGACCGCCGTCAGGTATGTTGCGTTGACAACGCAACATACTGGACAGACAAAGCAAAGCGACAAAGAAGCAACAACCATGAAGATCGGAATATTCGGAGGGTCGTTCAACCCTATCCACACTGGGCATATCGCCCTGGCCCGGCAGATACTGACGCTGTCCGGTCTCGATGAGGTTTGGCTGATGGTATCGCCGCAGAATCCACTGAAGCAAGGGCGCAGCGACCTGCTCGACGACCAGCTGCGCTACCAACTGGCGCGTCTGGCCCTTCATGGGGAGGAAGGTATCATTGCCAGTGACTACGAACTGCACCTGCCAAAGCCCAGCTACACCTGGAACACGCTCGAACACCTGAAGGAGGACTTCCCCGACGACACCTTTACCCTGATCATCGGCGGCGACAACTGGGAACTATTCCCACGCTGGTACAAAGCCGGCGACATCCTGCGCGAGCACCGCATAGTGGTCTACCCTCGACGCGGCAGCGCCCTTGACCGCAGCGCCCTCCCCCCCTCCGTCGCCGTCGCCGAGACAGAGCTGCTTGATGTCTCGAGCACGGAGATACGCTGCCGCATACAACAGGGCGACACCATCAGTGGGATGGTGCCGCCCGTCATTCTGCCATTGGTGCAGCGTCTGTATCGCCACGGTCAGCGATGACGCTCCACCCCCAGCCACTTCCTGACCCTGCGGGCCACCGACCGGCCTATGAAGGCAAAGTGGCCCGTCTTCAGGTTCAGCCACAATTCCTCTAAAGAATAGCCCATCTTCGTCCAAGGATGATTCCACCCCAGCACCTTGTAGCGACGCTCCTTGTACGCCACATTCTCAATTACATACTTCGGATGCCTCAGCGGGAACGCCAGCTCATAGCGTTGCATGGTGAAGATGCGACGCAAGCGGCGGGGCATGGTCTGCAACTCGGCCGCGAAATGGGTAGAGTCAGCTGTCAGCCCCACGTTATTCACCAGGTTTTTGGTGGGCATCACAGTCAGGCCGGAGTTAAGGATCATGTCGGCCCAGTAGATACTCTCAAAATATTCCACCCCACTTTGCCTGTGGTCGTCAAACATTTTCAGCATCGTATTGCGATAACCGCGAGCCTTGGCCAATGCCTTCAGCTGCCTCATGTTGAAAGCGTCGCTCATGAAGGCATAGTCGGACTCCCACCGCTCAGCCACACGGCGCCACGACGCCCAGCCCCAAATGCTCTGAAAAGAGGTAAAGAAATAGTCGTCGGGCACGTCAGGTGTCACCTCGTCGGTGTTGAAGCCAGCAATCATGCAGATGCGATCGTCATGCTCATAGCGATCGAGGAGTTCTTTGCAGAAAGGGAAGAAAGACTGCGAAGGCACCACATCGTCTTCGAGGACGATGACCTTGTCGGCCAGAGTGAAGGCCCACTGGTGGGAGCGAAAGCCTGCAGGGTCGCATCCCAAGTTGTGCTCCTGGTAGTTGCGATGCACCTCGCACTCCCAGTCAATCTGTTCGTCGGCCACGATGGCTCGGCAGGCCTCGATGCCGGCCCTGTCACGCTCGCCCCGCGGGCCGTCCTGAAAGAGGAATAGCCGTGAGGGCCGGGCTTTCTTCACCTCGTCAAATACTTTCTGGAACGTGTCGCTGCGGGTGAAGAAGAGCAGCAGCACAGCGACGTCCACTTTGGCAGGATACTTCATTTCGTTTCTTTCTTAAGCATCATCTTTTCTATCGGCCGCCACAGTAGTAGGCGCGCCTTATCAAGCAGGATGGAACCCACGAAGACGGCGGCGACAAGCCCGGCGGCATAGAGGATAAAGGGGAAGCGCCCCTCACCATAAAACCACTGGCGGATGGCCCCGTCGTAATACTTGGCCAGGAAACTGCTGCTGTGGGTAAGATAGATGGCAAGCGACGAGACTGCCACCCAGTTAACCAGCGGACTGACAAACGATAGCTTGCTAAAGAACAGCAGCAGATACATCGCTCCCAACACTACAAACGGGCAGCAATAGAAATAGAGCACACCGCCCAGGTCGTAATGGCGAAGGATGAACACGGCCACCGTCAGGAAAGCCACGACGCCAAGATAGATGGCCACGTCGACCGAACGTCTGTACTGCGTGAAGCGAGGCTGCCACACCCGCATGTACCGGGCCAGCAGATAGAGCCCCAGGAACCAGGGCAGCGAATAGCCTGCCCGTAGCCATTCGGTGGCCTCGGAGACCCAACCGAAGAGGAACACGAAGGCGAAATAAGCCAGTAGCACCGACTCAAACTGCTTCCGCGTGGCATGCTCCACAAACAGGTTGAGCACAGGGGCGAGGATATAAAGTGCTAAATAGACCTTGACGAACCAGTAATTGTCGCTCTTCAGAAGCAAGATTGCCGGCAGCGCCTTCGGCGGCATCTGCCCAGTAATTAGCCACTCGATGCCCATGCAAAGGAGTCCGAAGAAAAGCAGCTGGAACACGAGTTCGGCAAAGCGCTCCATGCGAGGCCTGATGCCATACCAGCCCGAGAGCATGACGAAGACGTTGACGCCGACGATGGAGAAGGCCTCGGTCGTAAACTGCAGGAAAGCCGACGAAGGGTTGGCAGCGATAGCCAGCGCATCGGGCTTAGGCAGCGCACGGAAGTTGGCATGTACCACCATGATGAGGAGCATTGCGACGATGCGAAGCAGCTCCATATTACTGTCACGTGTCTTCTTCATTCTATTTCTTTTGTTATTCAATCTTTTTCTTTGTGATGAACGTCACGACCTCCCTGAAAATGGTCGAGCGCAGCAGCCACAACGCGGCACAATAGGCGACGAAGACCATCAGCACCTTCAGCGCGATGCTCAGGTACATATTCCCGATGCCTGACGTAAGCAGATGGGTGGCAACGACGATCGCAGCAGACAGCAGCAGATAGGGAGCCACGTCGCGCACTGCCTCGCTGAGTTTCAGGTCGATCTCGCGACGGGCGAAGAAGAACCACACGCCCACCCACAGGATGTTGACTGCCGTGAAGACCTGTACCATGCGCCCAATGCCGTAAGGCACACACAGCCCGACACCCAGCAACTGGGCGGCACACAGCGCGATGGAACACCACATATACGTGGATGAGCGTCCCCGGATGATGAGCAGATTGGAGAACAGGTAGGATATTGGCATCACGGCGCCCGCCAGACAGATGACACGCAGGATATGCGCACTGGTCAGCCATTTCTCCTTGATGAGAATAACGATAAACTCCTCGCTGACCAGCGACAGGCAGAACATTGCCGGGAAGCAGATGAAGGCCGTAAAGCGGAGCAGCTTCCGGAAGACGTGCTTTTGGCGTTCGCGGTCACCCTCCGTCTTTGCCAAGACAGGCTGGGCTATGGAGTAGAGCATATTCGTGATGAACGAATGGCCCATCGTATTCCATTTGTTGGCCTGAGTGAAGTCGCCCACATCTTTCTTCAGGTAGTGGCGCCCCAGCAATACCGACAGATAGTTGGTGTTGACCGCCGTGACGATATTCGTCACGATGAGCTTGCTGCTGAACCCGATTATCTCACGGATAGGACGCAGGTCGACATGCAGCGTCGGTCGCCAGCCAGAGTAATAATAGTTCAGCACGCTGACCGTGAGCGTGAAGACGATATTCTGCGTGGCCAAGCCCCAATAGGCAAATCCGTTCATCGCCATCGCTACGCCGACGACTCCCGACAGCAGTACAGCCACCAGACTGATGATGCTTGCCTGGCGCACCATCATATTTCTAAATATGTACGCGCGCGGAGCGATGCTGAAACTGACAAAGAGGAAACTCAGAAACGAATAGCGGGCCAGCGCCGTGAGCCCGGGCTCGCCATAGAAGCGGGCAATGAGCGGAGCGGTGAAAAAGAACAGCAGATAAAACCCGATGCTCGTGAGGATGCTCATCCAGAAGACGGCATTATAGTCGCGCTGGCTAACCTCCGCCTTGCGGTTCAACGCCGAGATGAAGCCGCCCTCCTGCATGCAGGCTGCTACTGCCGAGAAGATGGCCAGCATGCCAATCATGCCGTAGTCTTCCTGCGAGAGCTTACGCGCCAGGATAATGCCAAACACCAGCCCTAGCAACTGCTGCATGCCGTTGCTGAAGCCGCCCCATAGGAGGCCTTTTGCCGTTTTCTCCTTCAGGCTCTCCATGCCGCAATCACAATTTTAGGCTTTCGACGATGTCGTCGATGATGTTTTGTGCCACGCTCTTGCCACCAGGCGGCAGCAGATAGTCGGCTAAGAACTGCTCTCGCAGGGGCAACAACGGGTCGTCGCCGGCGAGCACCTGCTGATCGATGAATCGGCGGATATCGGCCTCGTCCTTTCCGATGTAATGCAGGCCATAGGCCTTCTTCCCGAAATCGCTCTGGGTGGAGAGTATGGCGTCGATATTCTTTGAGACGAACATGACGGGCTTCCTGGAATAATGATACTCAACGGCAAACGACCCACTATCGTGAATCATCGCATCGCTGGTCATAAACAGGTCGATGAACTGTCCGGTCTCCAACTGTGTGTTGTCCATCGCCTGCCACAGGGCATAGTACTCGTCGGCCTTCGCCTGTCCCCACTCCTGATGCCTGTAAAGCTGCGTGAGCAAAGCCGGATGGGGCTTAAAGGCTATCTGTATCTCGTCGTGATAGTCACGTGCCAGCCTCACCATCACGTCGGCCATCCATAGGAAGTTGCTGCGCGGCATGAAGCCAGTGACATCCATGATCGAGAAATGGGGAGCCCAGATGATGCGCTTTCTCTGCCGCCCGTCGCTCATCGTTTTCCACACGCTGCTGTCATGGTGCGCCATGAGATAGTCGTCGGCATTGGCATAGCCCACCACTCGTACATTGCGTCCATGATTGGTAGCCGTTCTCTGGGCTTCAGCCAGATGCAGCTGGGTGGAGTAATACAGCCGCCAGGCCATATTGTGGAAATGCAAGTCGTAGCTCAGCTTCCCCTTTGACGACCAGAACCCATAGGGCATGTAGCACAGCAGTTTATCGTAGAATGCCTTGCAGTCGTGCTCCGGGCTGAGCAGATTCTCATACGGCTGTGCATAGAACATGATGTCTGGATTCAGCCGGTGGCGGATGTCGTAGGGCGCCTGCCCGTGGTGGTAGTCAATATAGGGAATGCCCCGCTGGTCGAAAAAGTGCCGGAGGCTCTCGGCATCGCCGTCAGGATTCTGGCGCAACGGACATGGCGACAGCACAATGGTGGGCTGGAAGCGGCCATCCTTGGCCATCAGCTCGTAAAGGCGCTGATAACGCCAGAGCGAGATGTCGATGGCTATGAACACGACGTTCAGCGGGCGATGCTCCATCCGCAGCAGCTCTACAACACGCTGGTGGCTGCGCTCCATGGCACGGTATTTCCAGCCGTGCAGCCACAAATAGTTCAGTGCTTTTTTTATTACGTTCATGACGAAAGGCCTGTTTTTTCCATTCCCCACTGACACAGCTTGTCGGTCACAGGGGTGTTGATGCCATGCTGGCGGGCCAACCGCTGCACCAGTGCCAGCCCGTAGGGAAAGTCCTCGGTGAAGTAGCGGCTCTGGAAATCGGGCACATAGCCTCCCTCCACCGCCTTCATGGGCGCTTTTATACCCTTAAAAGCTTCTATTGAGCGCAACTTGGCTGCCAACGAGGCAGCGTCTCTACTCTCGTAATAGTTCAACACCGACGGGATGCTCCCTTTCCTGACGGGCAACACCAGCAGCAGCTGTTGCAACTCGGCGTCAAGTGACATATATATTTCAGCTGCACTTTCCGTCCACTCCTCGTAGAATAGCGGCACCACGCTACTTACCTGTCCCGGTTGCCACTGCCCCCAAAGGTCATAAAGACGCGATGGATGCAGCAACGGATTGCTGTTCGAGAGGCTGACCTCATAGAAATTTGAAAGCAGCTCAGTGGGCGTTCCCAGCATGTGCTCCACCTGTTGGCGCAGCTGCTCGCCGTTGGTTGTGTGCTCCACAGCCATGCTCAGGCTTGACTTGTAACCTAGGAGACGGGCACGATGGCCATACTCTTCCACCCTGGCAATAAAGGGCACACGCTGCAGACCGAAGAGGGGCACCTGCGACGGCAATACCTCCATGGCCTGTAGAAAGAAGCCCGTACTGCTGACTATGCTGCCCACTGCCGTTCGCGGCTTCAGAGCATCGCGAATCTGCAGCAGTGTCTGGCGAATAGCGAAGCCTGGCAGACAAAACAGCACCAGGTCGGCCTGCCCCACGGTCAGCTCCACATCGTCGCTAACGATGGCCAACTCAGCCGTGAGCGTTCCGTCGGGACAGTCTACAACCACCTGTTGTCCCCACCGTTCAGGGTGTCGGGTCAGCATGCTCACTTCGAAGCCTTTCCGAGCAGCCACGAAGCCAGCCACCACATGTCCCAGATTGCCCCCTCCGCAAATACAAACCTTCATTGTTCCAGTTCTTTTAGAGCGGCTATCAAACTGTCATTGTCCTCGGTGTTTCTCACCGATACGCGGATATAGTTCTTTCCTTCCAGGAAATGCTTCGAGTTGCAGTCCTTCACCATGATCTCATAGTCGGCCAGCAGACGACGTGTCAGCTCGCCGCTGGTGAAGCGCTGTGTCACCTCCAGGCAAAAGTAATTTGCCTGTGAGGGGATTACTCGCAGGAAGCTCACCTGACGCAACAACTGTTCAAAGCGTCGCCGTTCCTGTATAAAGCGATGGCAGGCTTGCCTGTAGTCGGCCTCGTATTTTCCGAATATCTGCAAGTAGAACTCGGCAAACGAGTTGATATTCCAGATAGCCACGTCACGTTTCACCCTGTCCACCAGTTCGGTATCGGCCGTGGCCATGATGCCCAGCCTCAACCCGGGCACGCCATACGACTTCGATATGCTTTTCATCACCACCAGCTGAGGGTTCTGCTCCAGCAACTGGTTTGAGACAAGGCTGTTATGCTCGAAATCGTCGCTGAAGTCTACAAACGACTCGTCTACAATCAGCCTGATGTTCCTTTGCCGGCTCCAGCAGGCCAGTGCCAGCAACCCTTCCTTGGGTATGAAGTTGCCCGAAGGGTTGTCGGGATTGATGAGCAGCAGCGTCTGCACCTCCTTGTCGGCAAAGAACTGCATCAGGTCGTCGGCCGTATAGTGAAGGTCGCCATTGTCGGGGAAAAACGGCACTATCTGTTCCTTCCTCAGCCTGTGGGGATATTCCTCAAAAGTGGGATATACCACGCCTATGCGTCCCTCGCCTTGCTGCTCCATCAGACTCTTTATCAGCTCGGCGGCTCCATTGCCCACCACGGTGTACTGGCGCTTGATGCCGAAATACTTGCCTGCCAGCAGCTGCATCACCGCCATGCCCGACGGATATTCCGTGAGCAGTGTTTCGAAGTTGGCACGCAGCTCGTTCTTCATGCGCTGCGTGGGGAAGTAGGGATTCACCAGATAGCAGTAGTCCAGCATTTTGGGGAATCGCCAGTGGCCACCATAGCGATAGTTGAAGCGGTGCAGCATCTCATCGCCTTCGGCAAAGATCGTCTCGGCGATGTCCAGGTCCTGCACGTCGTCGATCTCGTACCACTTCTCTCCGCCGATGGGCAGCGCCTTCAGGTCGACGCTGTCGATGAGGGTGATGACACGCAGCACCTGCTCGTAATACTCGTTGTTGCCCATCGCCCGCGAGTAGGCATCAAGGAAGGGGACGTACTTCTGACGGCTGAACTCTCGGGAGAACTTGTAGATGTTCACCGTCTTGTAGTACTGGCTGATGTTCTCGTACTTGAAAGCTTTCTTGGGGACGAAGCTGACGATGTTCTGATCCTTGTCGATAGTGACCATTGTGCCGTCCATCCAGCTTTCGTATTTTGCCACGAGCGCAATGTTCGGCTGAGGATTACCAACGATCATGGGGATAAGGCGGTCGCTGAAGATGAGGTCGCTCTCAATGAGCAGTGTGTCGTCTTCCTGCAGCTTGTTCTTTGCCAACGCCAGCGAGTAGATATTATTGGTCTTGTCGTAGACAGGATTCTCGACATACTCTATTCTCAGTCGGTCGTCGAAGCGGTGACCGATATAGTCTTTGAGTTGCTGAGCCTTATAGCCGACGACAATGACGACGCGGGAGAGGTGTTCACGGGAGAGCTGGTTGAGGAGGCGGTCGATGATGCTGACGCCATTCACTTCGACCATACACTTAGTGTTGTTGTGCGTCAGCTCGCCAAGCCTGCGCCCCATCCCTGCTGCCAATATGACTGCTTGCATAAGTAGTGGAATTGAATTCTGATTCTAAAAAGTGCAGGGCAACGCCAGCAGCTGGTACATCAGCGTGCGAGCCATGCGCTGGTGGCCGGCATCATTGGGATGCAGGAGGTCGGCCTCGCTCCTGAAGTATTGGGCATGTTCGGCCAGCATGGGGAATAGTCCGCTGCTGGCACTCCAGTCGATGACGGGAAGAGCCCACACGCTGCCCGCTTCCTTGACAGCTTCGACGTAGACGTCGAGATACTCGCCGCACTGGTTGGTGTACGACTCGTCGCACTGCCAGTTCTTCTCGTTGGCATGGAAGTCGGAGCGGTGGATGGGCGTCAGCAGCACGATCTGCTTCGTGGGGAAGGTGCGTTTCAGCGAGTCGAGGGCAATGTTGATGCGCCCCTTGAACGTTGTGGGATCCATCGATGGCGTGCGCTGCCTACGTACGTGCATCTTCTTCGGTTGCCCGTGTCCGTACTCTACCTCCGTGACACGCTCATCCCACCACTGTCCCAGAGGCACGCCATTGTTATAGTCGTTTGTGCCACAGAATATCAGGATGGCATCGAAGTCCTGCCCATGCTCCTGTTTCAGCTGGTCGGCCTGACGGGGGATGTCATTCCACTGACGACCACTGACGCCATACACATAAGGCGTGATCTGCAGCCAGTCCTCGAGGAATCCCCAGTACTTCTTCTTAGAGCCGTTGTTACGAGGGTCGGTGATAGAGTCTCCCAGATAGGCCACGCGCTTGCCCTGCCAGGGGTGGGCGACGAGCATCTGCGACATGGCGGGTACTGCCAGCAATAAGCCGAGCAACAAGACGATTGTTTTCTTTCGATTCATAGTATGTTTGTTTCAAATTGAACGCCGTAGCGCTGTGTTTCTTCCAAGCGAGAGGCTACAGCAGGACTTTCTTTCCGCCGACGATGCTGACGCCCTTGCCCTGCTTTCCCATCATCCGGCCTCCAAGGTCGTAGCCAGCTGGCTGGCTGGAATCCTGACGGATGTCACGTATGGCTGTCGCATGGCTGATATAATCGTCGACGCTAGCCACGAAGTTAATGTCGAGAATGTCGGAGCTGCCTGTTGCCGAGGTCATCCCGAAGATGGTCTGCCCGATGCAGACATTGGGACGCTCGCCGCTGAAGTTCTCGTAGATGCCGCTCGTCGACATGTTCCATGCCACCACCTGCTGGCGCTGGCCGCCGATGGTGACCGCCTTCGTATGCGAAGGAGCCACCTGCGTACCGTGGTTGGAGCCGTTCAGCCACCAGAGATAGCTGTCGCCGGCGCTGGTGCGGAGGTTGGTGCCCCTGACGACAAGGAACTTCTGTTCCTGGCCGATGGTGTAGTCGCAGTTGCCATAGCTCAGCGACAGGCAGACGTTGTTCTGTCCCGCCGCCCTGACGTGGATGGTGTTCTTTTCGGTGTCGTAAGTGATGTTCGACGCTGCGACGCGCCCTGCATCGCCCGTCGTCCAGTCGGTGCAGCGGAAGCGATAGGCATGGTTGTCGTAGTCTTTCAGCAGGCGCAGGTAGTAGAGCCCCGGGCATAACGTCGACGGTGAGGCCGTCAGCCGCACGACAAACTTTTTTTTGCCCTTGGCCATCGCTGCCGGGATAGGATACTCGGCGTTGTAGAACCCGTTGCCGTCACTCCCCTTCGCCGTGGCCGGTATGGTGATGTCTGCCAGCTTCTGACCGTCGACCGTCAGCGTGGCCATACGCCCCTTGTCAGCCAGGTTGAAGCGCAGCATCAGGCTGAGGTTTTCCTCAATGCCGCTGTTGTTGTAGAGTGTGTACTGAATATAGCCGTTGGCACGGGCATCACGATAACGCTCGGTGTTGTAGTCGCCCGTAGTGCTGTTGCTGCTGTGAGAGCCCTCGTGCCCGGCTTCGCTCTGCTGCTCGCCCGGTGCTACGAAGTCGAGGGTGCGCTGCTGCAGGGCTTCTGCCTCCGCCTCACTCTGTGCCATCGTGCTGTTGGCGTAGTTCTCAGCCGTCTGCTGATACCAGTAGCACATGTAGCGCTGGTGATGAATCTTGTAGAAAGGCACCAGCTTCAGCGTTGTCCACTTATAGCTGGTGACGCCCTCACGGCTGGCATCGATGGTGAAGCTGAGCTCCGTGCTGCGCAGTCGCTGTATACGGCTGAGCACGTCGCCGCGTTGTCCGATGAGCAGCGGTGCCGACGTGAGGTTCAATGCCGACGTCCGACTGCCGGGAGCATGGTCCATGCGCCCCTCGCCGGCGTATTCGTTCTTCAGCTGCTCGCCGTCGCTGGTGGCTGCTCCGAGGAGGATAGGTCCGAACTTGAAGGCGATGTAGTCGGTGTAGTTGGGGCACTCCTCATAGCGCAGCTCCATCGGCAGGTTGACGGTGATCTTGTCGCCGGCGGCCCACGTGCGGCTTACCTTGACGTAGCTGGCAACGCCTTTCTCAACGGCTGCGTTGACTGCCTGTCCGTTGACGCTGACCTGATAGTCACTGCCAGCCCACGAGGGATGGCGCAAGGCGATAGTATAGGTACCCGCGCGCCCGATGGTAAGCTCGGTGTAGGAAGTATTGGGGAAGGCGGTCTGCTGAGTGACGACAAAGTCGTCGGAGACAAGGCGGCTGGGCGTGAAGAGGTTGACGTAGAGCGTCTGTCCGCCGTCGTGGGTATAGACGAAATGGGCGTACTTCGAGTGGTTCTCCATGCCCGTCCCCACGCAGCACCACATGCCTTGGTTCACCTGCGAATAGATGCGGTAGCCCTGCGGCCGCAGGGTGGTAAAGTAGACGTAGCCGCCAGTCGTGGGATCCTGTGTCGAGAGGATGTGATTCCACATCGTGTTCTCATAGAAGTCGACATACCTGGCGTCGCCGGTGCGGTCGAAGAGCATCTCCGAGAACTTCATCATGTTGTTCGAGTTGCAGCTCTCCGGCCCGTCGAGATGGTCGATGTACCGATGGCTGTTGGCCACCGAGAGGAAATGCTCGCCAACAGAGTTGCCGCCGATGCAGACGGTGCGGTTCTCGGCCACGTCCTGCCAGAAGTTCTCGGCAGCGCGCCGATAGCTCGTGGCGGTGGGGTCTTGCTCATAGATACGCTCCATGCCGATGAACTTCGGCACCTGCGTGTTGGCGTGCTTGCCGTCGAGGAACGTCTTGTTTAGCGTCTGCATGCTGTTGAGCATCGTCTTATGCGTGTATTTCTTGGCTGCCGCGAGATATTTCTGGTCGCCAAAGAGCTGATAGGCATCGAGCATCGACTCGTTCATGCCGCCATGCTCGCAGTTGAGCCAGTCTTGCATGTCGTTCTCAGAGACGCGGCTCACGACGTTCACCGCCCAGTCAGACATCTTCCGGAACAGCTCGAGCGCCACCTCGCTGCCGCTGTACAGATAGGCATCGCGCAAGCCTGCCAGGATCTTGTGCTCGACGTAGAAGGGCACCCACCCCCAATTATTGCGGATGGTAGCGGTGTTGCCCTTGTAGAGGTCGCGCCACGACTGGTTGATGGGCTGTCCGCCCAGGAAGCCGTAGAGGCCGTCGGTGTCGCCGTCGTACTGCTCCTGACATTCCTTCAGCACGCCGAGCATGTAGTCGAGGCGTTCCTTCAGCTGCTGTCGCACCGTCTCGTCGTGACTGGCGGCATAGGCCATCGCAAGGGCCGAGAGATAGTGTCCGCCCACGTGGCCGCTCAGGTCGAAACCGGCATCACCACCCCAGTTGCGGAAGTTGGGGTGCTTCGCCTCCCACTGGTAATATGGCGAACTGGCATCCTTCGTGGCTGCCAGCCCTGCCTGGCGCACGAAAGGCGTCAGCAGGCGGTCGGTGTCGTACTGCAGCAGCACGCCGATGTTCTTTTCCATGGCCGTCTTCATGGGGCCGTCGAGCAGCTCCACTTGATGCAGGTCGAAATGTTTGGGATAGAGTTTGCTCTGAGCTGTCGCCGTCAGCGATGCCAGAAGTGCCACAAGGCACAACAGGGATTGTTTGAGACTGATCATTATGGTTGTTGTTTATTTTGTGCAAAGTTACGAAAAAAAACGCATATCCGCAAGCTTTCCCTCATTTATTCGTGTTAAAAAAGACTTATCGCCCGATTATTGGCCAGACGGCATAATGTAACAAGAACGTAACATCATTTTGGAACTATATTTCCGCAGAAAGGTGTACCTTTGCACCCAGATTGCGACAAGCGTGTGTTATCACGTCGATAAGTGACAATATCCAGAATCAAGATTATAATCTTATCCATGAATGTTTTTTAGGGGGAATATCCCGGGGGGCGCCACCGCTTTCCGGGGTATTCATTTTTGGTGCGGGCACTATACCGAATGGCACCAGATTGCAAAAAACAAACGATTATGTTTGGCGTTTGTCTCGTTTTTTAATACCTTTGCACCATGAAAACAATCGTTCGTTACACACTCTTCACGGCTGCGTTCCTCTGCCTGGCGTGCCAGCAGCATTCCGACAGCCAGGCCAGGGAAGCCCTCGTCGACTTCCTCTATACGTACATGTCGCTGCCCGACAAGACCGACTACACGCGTGAGTTTTACGAGAGAAACGTCGAGCTGTCACTTCAAGCAAGACGCGAGCTTCCATGGGGTAAGCAGTTGCCAGAACGCGAGTTCCGACATTTTGTCGTCCCCGTACGAGTCAACAACGAGACGCTCGACTCCAGCCGTGCCGTCTTCTACCGTGAGCTGAAGGAGCGTGTAGAGGGCCTGACGATGGAGGAGGCCATTCTCGAGGTCAACCACTGGTGTCACGAGCATGCCACCTATCGCCCCAGCGACGCTCGCACTAGCAGCCCCCTGGCCACCATCCGCACCGCCTACGGACGCTGTGGCGAGGAGTCGACGCTGCTCGTGGCTGCCCTCAGGGCCGTCGCCATTCCGGCAAGACAGGTCTACACCCCACGATGGGCTCACACCGACGACAACCACGCCTGGGTGGAAGCATGGGCCGACGGACGATGGCATTTCCTGGGAGCCTGCGAGCCCGAGGCGGTGCTCGACCTGGGGTGGTTCAACGAGAGCGCCTCGCGCGGCATGCTGATGCACACCAAGGTCTTCGGCGACTACGACGGACCTGAGGAGGTGATGAGCCGCACGCCCTGCTACACCGAGATCAACGTCATCGACCATTATGCGCCCACCTCTCAGGTTACCCTGCGCGTGACCGACGATGCCGGTGATCCCGTCGCCGATGCCACCGTCGAATTCAAGCTATACAACTATGCCGAGTTCTACACCGTAGCCACAAAGACCACCGACAGCCAGGGGCGCGCCTCGCTGACGGCAGGCCGGGGCGACATGCTCGTATGGGTGTCGAAAGACGGAAGGGCTTCCCACCGGCTGGTGACCTTCGACCAAGACAAGGAGGTGGCCATCACGCTTCCCGCCGACAGCGAGCCGATGACCGCGGAAGAGCTCGACATCGTGCCGCCACCCGTCAGTGCCACGCCACCCTCCGTCAGCGATGAGCAGCGGAAAGCCAACGACCGCCGGCTGGCACAGGAGGACAGCATCCGACAGGCTTACGAGGCAACGATGCCGGTCGAGCAGTGGCGAGGCAACCACGACGTGATCAGCCGCTTCCTTGACGATGCGCGCGACAAGACGCTGGCGCGACAGCTGCTCGGCGTACTCTCGAAGAAAGACCTGCGCGACGTCGCCCTCGACGTGCTCAACGACAACCTCACGCCTCTCGCCGACACGTCGGAGGTCGGCCTCAGATACATCCTCTGCCCGCGCGTCGAGAACGAGTGGCTAACGCCCTACAAAGCCTTCCTGCGCCGACAGATGGGCACCATCGCGAGCGTAGAAGAGCTGGCGAAGTGGTGCACCGACAGCATCACCATCGACGGCGACCACAATCCGCAACAGCTGCGCATGCAGCCCCTGAGCACCTACCGCGAGCGGACCACCGACCGCCTGGGGCGCAGCATCTTCTTCGTCAGCGCTGCCCGCAGCCTCGGATTCCCGGCACGCATCAACGAGATCGACGGCACGACGCAATACTACGGCGACGACCACCAGTGGCACGACGTGTTCACCAGCGACGCACGACAGCGCCCCACTGCCACGTTGCGCCTCCGCTACCAGGCCGCCGCACACTTCGACAACCCGAAGTACTACATCCACTTCACCCTCAGCCGTATCGTCGACGGACGTCCGCAGCTGCTCACCTTCCCCGAGGACGCCACGTGGCAGACGACCTTCGCACAGGGCATAGCGCTGGAGCAGGGCGACTACCTCCTTACGACGGGCACCCGCATGGCCAGCGGCAAGGTACTGGCACGCATGCTGCCGTTCACCCTCAAGGGCGACACGACGCTCGACTTCACCCTGCGCGAGAACCGGGAAGAGGTGCAGGTCATCGGAGCCTTCAATGCAGAGAACGTCTATCACGACCTGCAACAGCAAGCCGACAAGAGCCTCCTCTCCACCACCGGACGCGGCTATTATGTCGTTGCCGTCGTAGCACCCAACCACGAGCCCACGAACCACGCCCTGCGCGACATCGCAACCTGCAGGGAGCAGTTTGAGAAATGGGGACGGAAGATTGTCGTCCTACTTCAAGGAGAAGAGCAAGAGAAGAGATTCAACCGCAACGAGTTCAACCAGTTACCATCAACCGTAGTATGGGGAACGGACATCGGCGGAAAGATCGAGCACGAGATGCGCAGCGAGCTGAAGCTGTCGAGCCCGTCGCTGCCCGTCTTCCTCATCTGCGACACGTTCAACCGCGTGGTGTTCTGCCAACAGGGCTACACCATCAACCTAGGCGAACAGCTGCTGAAGGTCATCGCGCAGCTATAGCATGCCGATCGCGAAGGGGCGGTCAGCATGCCTATCGCGAAAGTGCGTCAGCCCGCCGATCGCGAAGGGGGCGGTCAGCCACCTATCGCCAGGCGCACAGCCTTCACCCTCTCAGCCGATGTCAGCCCTGTGCCTCCCGAGCAGGAGCCGTGAATCTCCTGGCAGCCCGTCTGGTCGAGTATCAGCCGGGCGTTGTCTTCGCTGACGCCACCACCGGGCATCACGATCAGCCGGTCGCCGGCAAGGTCGCGCAGCTGTCGCAGCAGACCGATACCGCCGGCGGCAGAGGGGGCCTGCCCCGACGTGAGCACACGACGACAGCCTGCTACAATCACCTGCTCGAGCGCCACGAGCGGACGGCGACAGCGGTCGAAGGCGCGATGAAACGTGAACGGGAGGCCCTGCGCCTGACGCACGAGCATGCTCGTTGCAGCAATGTCGACATCGCCTTCTGCGGTGAGCACCCCACCGACGATGCCGTCGGCAAACGGCACAGCGGCAGCAATGTCCATCGCCATCACCCGCAGCTCCGATGGCGAATAGACGAAATCGCCCTCGCGAGGACGGATAAGGACATGGATCTTCAGCTGCGGAAAGCGCTGGCGCACATACTGCAGAAGGCCCACCGAGGGCGTGAGGCCGTCGAGCGACAGCGCAGAGCAGAGCTCCACACGCTCTGCCCCACCCTCCACGGCTGCCTCCACGCTGCCGAGGCTGGCCGTACACACTTCAAGGATTCTTCGTGGCATAGTCGGATAGCTTTTTCGTTTTACGACGGCAAAGTTACTATTTTTTTTCATCTTTTTCGCTTAAAAGCTAGGAATTTCCACATAATTGTCGTAACTTTGCTCCATCAAACAACAATCCGGAAGACAACGCTTATGAAACACATTCTGATAGTCGACGACGAGCAGGACCTGTGCGACATTCTCCGCTTCAACCTAGAGGCAGAGGGCTATCGCGTGACGACGGCACACTCGGCCGAAGAGGCCAAAGAGACGGGATTCGACGACGTCGACCTCATCCTCCTCGACGTGATGATGCCGGGCATGTCGGGCTTCGAGCTCGCCAGCGAACTGGGCAACCGCACGCCCATCATCTTCCTCACCGCAAAGGATGCTGAGGACGACGTGCTACACGGCTTCCAGCTAGGCGCCGACGACTACATCGCAAAACCATTTTCAGTCAAGCAGTTGACGGCTCGTGTTAAAGCTGTGCTTAACCGTACTACAAACATCAAGGCCATCACTAGCTTCGAAGGGCTGCTGCTCGACGAAGAGACGAAGACCGTGACCCTCGACGGCAAGCACATCGTACTGACAAAGACCGAGTTCACGCTCCTCAAGCTGCTGCTCACCGAGCAGGGACGCGTCTTCTCACGACAGGAGCTGCTGGAGAAAGTATGGCCCGACGACGTGATCGTCACCGACCGCACCGTCGACGTCAACATCACCCGCCTGAGGAAGAAACTGGGCAGCTATGCACCCCACATCGCCACACGACAGGGATTTGGCTACTACTTCAAAGCCGAAACGACATGAAGAAACTCACCGAAGGAAAGAAGATGTTCATCTCCGTAATGGCCATCTTCGTCGTCTATGCAGCCACGTTCGTCATCTTCGACGACTACGACCGCCGCGCCCAGGCCGTGCTCGACGAGCCTGGCGACTGGCACCTGCTGTGGTTCTCGCTCATCACGATGGTCATACTGGCCGTGCTGCTGCTGCGCTACGCCCGAAGCATGGATGAAAGAATCAGCCGCGAACAGTCTGAAAAGCAGAATATTATGCGGCGGCAGCTCACGCAGAACATCTCCCACGAGCTGAAGACGCCCGTGGCCAGCATCCTGGGATACATGGAGACACTGCAAGACCATCCCGACCTGCCGAAGGAGAAACGGCAGCAGTTCATCGACCGCAGCTATACACAGGCACAGCGGCTGACGGCACTGCTACAGGACATCTCCATCCTGAACCGCATGGACTATGCCAACGACATCATCACCCGCGAGAGAGTAGACCTGAGCAGCATCATCGACGACATCACCGAGGAGACGGAGTTGGCAAGGCAGCAGCGGAGGATGCAGCTATCGAGCACCCTGCCCAAGGGAATCATCGTCAACGGAAACCCATCACTACTCTACAGCATCTTCCGAAACCTCATCGACAACTCCATCAGCTACGCCGGACAGGGGACAACCATCACCATGTCGGCGCTCGACATGGGCGACCACTGGCAGTTTGCCTACGCCGACAACGGGCAGGGAGTGCCACGCGAACACCTGGCACGCCTCTTCGAGCGATTCTACAGGGTCGACAAGGGGCGCAGCCGCAGCATGGGAGGCACCGGGCTGGGACTTGCCATCGTCAAGAATGCCATACAGCTGCACGGAGGCACCATCACCGTGCGCATCAACAGCGGAGGAGGACTAGGCTTCGACTTCACCATCAAGAAATAGACACCTCGCACCTCGTCTTGCTTTCGATGTCCGAGCAGTGGATGATCATCTCGTCAATCATTCGCATACACGAAAAAAGAGTTGTCCCAGTTGTTCAAGTTGTCTTCAAAAAGACTTGAGTCAACTTGAAAAAGTAACATACCGATGAAATGGAGTGAAATTGGACGCGCAGCCGCTC